>JAASSQ010000112.1 GCA_021767845.1 Roseovarius sp.
AGCATGGCCAAGACCAATCCGGGCCGCTTTTTCGAGGATTACAGCGTCGGTGACGTGATCGAACATGCGGTACCGCGCACCGTGTCGGGGGGCGAGCGGGCGCTTTACCATGCGCTCTATCCGGCGCGGCACGCGATCTATTCCTCGGATGAATTCGCGCGCGGCTGCGGCCTGCCGGCCAGCCCGATCGACGATCTTGCGGCGTTCCATGTCGTGTTCGGCAAGACGGTGCCCGACGTGTCGCTGAACGCGCTGGCCAACCTGGGCTATGCCGAGGGCCGCTGGCTGCAACCGGTCTGGCCGGGGGATACGTTGCGCTCGACCTCGGAGGTGATCGGGGTCAAACAGAATTCCAACGGCAAGTCCGGCGTCGTCTGGGTGCGCACGCGCGGCCAGAACCAGCATGGCGACGTGGTGATGGACTACGTCCGCTGGGTCATGGTGCGCAAACGCGATCCGCAAGCGCCGGCGCCGGAGACGGTGATTCCCGATCTGAAGCCCGCGCTGGAGGCCAGCGATCTGGTGCTGCCCGAGGGGCTGGATTTCAGCGATTACGATTTCACGCTGGCGGGCGAGCCGCATCGCTGGGGCGATTACGAGGTGGGCGAGACCATCGACCACGTGGACGGCGTGACCGTGGAAGAAGCCGAGCACATGATGGCCACGCGGCTGTGGCAGAACACCGCGAAGGTGCATTTCGACGCCACCCTGCGCGAGGATGGCCGGCGGCTGATCTATGGGGGTCACGTGATCTCGATGGCGCGGGCGCTGAGCTTCAACGGGCTGGCGAACGCGCAGATGATCGCGGGGCTGAACGGGGGCGCCCATGCCAACCCCTGCTACAGCGGTGACACGATCAAGGCGTGGTCCGAGGTGCTGGACCGGGCCGAGACCGCGCGCCCCGGTGTCGGCGCGCTGCGGCTGCGGCTGGTGGCCACGAAAGGCGGCGAGCCCTTCACCCTGAAGGGGGAGGACGGGAAATACCTGCCGCATGTCCTGCTGGACCTCGATTACTGGGCGCTTGTTCCGATGTGATCCGGTGGCCGTCAAATGCCGTGTACTGCGCCGTTTTGTGATCACGTATGGCGCAGGGCGATAAGGTATGGCGGCCGTCGCCGGAGACTCACCCGGTCCGGCTTGCGGGCGTCTCGAGTGCAGCCTGAGCCTGTTCGGCCCCCATTTGTGATCACATAAATTATCGTGTGATCACAAATGGGGGTGTATGCGACGAATTGACGGAAGAATCCGGCAATTGGGGCTGTGCAAAAACGTCTGGAGCGCTAAAAGATTCCCGGGAACGGACGCGGCCCGCCCGGCGGGACATGCGCGCCGCAGACGAAAACGAAGGGACCGACCATGGCCGACGTGAACAGGGGTGAACGCCCTCTCTCACCGCATCTGCAAGTCTATCGCCCCCAGATGACCTCGATTTCCTCGATCCTGACGCGGATCACCGGCAACGCGCTGATCGTGGGTGTCTTTCTTGTCGTCTGGTGGCTGCTGGCGGCGGCGACCGGACCCGAGTATTTCGCGACCGCCGACGCGGTCGTCACCTCGTGGTTCGGTGACATCGTCCTGACCCTGTCGCTGTGGGCGGTCTGGTATCACTACCTGGCCGGCCTGCGCCACCTGCTGTTCGACGCGGGCAGGGGTCTTGAGATCGAGACCGCCGAAAAGCTGGGCTGGGCCTGCATCGGCGGGTCGGTCGTTCTGACCATCATCACGCTGCTGATCATCTGAAGGAGGCCGACCATGCGTTACCTGACCGCACGCAAACGCGCCGAGGGGCTGGGCGCCGCCCATTCCGGCACCGAGCACCACTGGTACATGACCGTCAGCGCCGTCGGACTGGCCCTGATCGTGCCGGCGTTCCTGTTCCTGTTCGGACGGGCGCTTGGCGGCTCCTACCAGGACGTGACGGCCACCTTCGCCCACCCGGCGATGGCGATCCTGACCCTGCTGGTCCTGTTCGTGGGCCTGCAGCATTTCCGCCGGGGCGCCCAGACCATGATCGAGGACTATTCGCGCGGCATGACGCGCAAGGTTCTGATCATTTCGGTCACCGTGCTCAGCTACGGCCTGATCGCCACCGGCATCTTCGCCGTGCTCAAGCTGGCCCTTTAATACCCGGAGTTTTCAGGCAATGGCTGCTTACGAATACGAAACACATGATTATGACGTGGTCGTGGTGGGCGCTGGCGGCGCCGGGCTGCGGGCAACGCTCGGCATGGCCGAGCAGGGGTTGCGCACGGCCTGCGTGACCAAGGTTTTCCCGACGCGCTCGCACACCGTGGCGGCGCAGGGCGGGATCGCTGCATCGCTGTCGAACATGGGCCCGGACCATTGGCAATGGCACATGTACGACACCGTGAAGGGCAGCGACTGGCTGGGCGACACGGATGCCATGGAATACCTGGCCCGCGAGGCGCCCAAGGCGGTCTATGAGCTGGAACACTACGGCGTGCCTTTCTCACGCACCGAAGAAGGCAAGATCTATCAGCGTCCTTTCGGCGGCCACACGACCGAGTTCGGCGAAGGTCCCCCCGTGCAGCGCACCTGCGCCGCGGCTGACCGGACGGGCCACGCGATCCTGCATACGCTTTACGGGCAAAGCCTGAAGCAGAAGGCCGAGTTCTACATCGAATATTTCGCCATCGACCTTCTCATGAGCGACGACGGCGCCTGCACGGGCGTTGTCTGCTGGAAGCTGGACGATGGCACGATCCACGTGTTCAACGCCAAGATGGTGGTGCTGGCGACCGGCGGTTACGGTCGGGCTTATTTCAGCGCGACCTCGGCGCATACCTGCACCGGCGACGGCGGCGGCATGGTGGCCCGCGCGGGCCTGCCGCTTCAGGATATGGAGTTCGTGCAGTTCCACCCCACGGGCATCTACGGCTCGGGCTGCCTGATCACCGAAGGCGCCCGCGGCGAGGGTGGATACCTGACCAACAGCGAAGGCGAACGGTTCATGGAGCGCTATGCGCCCAACTACAAGGACCTTGCCCCGCGTGACTATGTCAGCCGCTCGATGACCATGGAAATCCGCGAGGGGCGGGGTGTGGGACCGAATGGCGACCACATTCACCTGAACCTAAGCCACCTGCCGAAAGAGGCGCTGCAACTGCGCCTGCCCGGCATTTCCGAAAGCGCCCGGATCTTCGCGGGCGTGGACGTAACCAAGGAGCCGATCCCGGTTCTGCCCACCGTGCATTACAACATGGGCGGCATCCCGACCAATTACTGGGGCGAGGTTCTGAACCCCACCGAGAAGGACCCCAACGCGATCGTGCCGGGCCTGATGGCCGTGGGCGAGGCGGGTTGTGCCAGTGTTCACGGGGCGAACCGGCTTGGGTCGAATTCGCTTATTGACCTCGTGGTGTTCGGCCGTGCGGCCGCCATCCGCGCGGGCGACGTGGTGGATCGCGAAGCCTCGGTTCCGGCAACCAACACCGCGCAGGTGGACAAGGCGCTGGACCGCTTCGACACGCTGCGCCATGCCAACGGCACCGTTCCAACGGCCGAGCTGCGCGACGAGATGCAGCGCACCATGCAGGAAGACGCGGCCGTGTTCCGCACCTCCAAGACGCTGGCCGAAGGCGTCAAGAAGATGGAGGGGATCGCCGGCAAGATGGACGATCTGAAGGTCACCGACCGGTCGCTTGTCTGGAACTCGGACCTGATGGAGACGCTGGAGCTGACCAACCTGATGCCGAACGCCCTTGCGACGATTGCCGGGGCCGAAGCGCGCAAGGAAAGCCGCGGGGCGCACGCGCACGAGGATCATCCCGATCGCGACGACAAGGCCTGGCGGGTGCACACCATTGCCCGCGTCGATGGAGCGAAGACGGAGCTGAGCTATCGGCCGATCGTCGAGGCGCCGCTGACCTCGGAGAAAGAGGGCGGGATCAGCCTCAAGAAGATCGCCCCCAAAGAGCGCACGTTCTGATCGGCGCCCAGATTTGAGAGGAGACGAGCGATGGTTCAACTGAGATTGCCCAAGAACTCCCGCATGACGACGGGCAAGACGTGGCCCAAGCCCGAAGGTGCGACCAACGTGCGCAAGTTCCAGATCTACCGCTGGAACCCCGACGAAGGCGACAATCCGCGGGTCGATACCTATTTCGTCGATCTGGATGATTGCGGGCCGATGGTTCTGGATGCGCTCATCTACATCAAGAACAAGATCGACCCGACGCTGACCTTCCGCCGGTCCTGCCGGGAAGGTATCTGCGGATCCTGCGCGATGAATATCGACGGGATCAACACGCTGGCCTGCATCTATGGCATGGACGAGGTGAAGGGCGACGTGAAGATCTATCCGCTGCCGCACATGCCGGTGGTCAAGGACCTGATCCCGGACCTGACCCATTTCTATGCGCAACATGCCAGCATCATGCCCTGGCTGGAAACCAAGACGAACCGCCCCGCGAAAGAGTGGAAGCAATCCATCGAGGATCGCGAGAAGCTGGACGGGCTTTACGAATGCGTGATGTGCGCCAGTTGCTCGACCGCATGCCCCAGCTATTGGTGGAACGGCGACAAGTATCTCGGGCCTGCGGCCCTGCTGCATGCCTATCGCTGGATCATCGACAGCCGCGACGAGGCGACGGGCGAGCGGTTGGACGATCTCGAAGATCCGTTCAAGCTGTATCGCTGCCATACGATCATGAACTGCACCAAGACCTGCCCCAAGGGCCTGAACCCGGCGAAGGCCATTGCAGAAATCAAGAAGATGATGGTGGAACGCGCGGTCTGATCCCCGGCGCGTGCCTGTTTCAAGGCCCCGGTCGCTGCGCCGGGGCCTTTTTCGTTCCGGTCATGTTCTCTCTGCATAGCGTGGTTGCGCCCTTGTGCGTTTAATGCTGCGTCGCAGCGTATTATTTTCAGGGCACTCGCAGATTATGGAGAAAGATCATGGCTCTCCCCGCAGAAATGCCGGAAAAACAAGCCCCCGCCGTCCAGACCACGGCCAGGAACATGGCCGACTGGTTCGAGGTCTATTACCAGGATGAACCGGCGGCGAACGTGCCGGTGGCCCCGACCTTGGGTGTGCTGGAACAGATGTACGCCTATTACTGAATGACCTGTGGCCGGATGGCCGCTACGGTTTCAGGATGACGCCGGTGCGCCGTAAGGCCGCCGGCGTTCGTGCGTTTCGGGCCGGGGTCCGAGGCGGTTTCGCCGGGGGCGCCGGGCAGTTATAAGCACGGCAGACCACGGCAGGAGGTGCGCTTGGTTATCGTCATTGGCTTGATCGTGGCCTTCATCCTGATCCTGATCTTCGCGAACCGGCGCACACGCCATTGCCGCTGGCGCGAGGACCGGCGCGGGGATCGGGACGGGATGCGGAAATACCGGTGCATGACCTGCGGGGCCGAGGCCTTTACATCCAACGGAAAACCGCCTTTGGATTGTCTGGCCAACACACCCCGCCGCTGAAGGGATTGCCATGACCGAACCTGCCGATGCCGCCGCGCGCCGTGCCGTGCGCCCCGTGATCTGCTATCCGAACGAGACCCTGCCGGCCCCCGACATGACGCTTTATGCAACGGCGCGGCAGGGCGCCCGCAAGGTGGACGAGGTGCTGGTCCAGCCGCGCGACGCCGCCTGTTTCCGGGTCGCGGCGGGGCAGTTCTTTCGGATTTCATCGGTCGAGGGCCCGCAGGTTGGCGATC
Organism: Roseovarius sp.; assembly: GCA_021767845.1. GTDB lineage: Bacteria > Pseudomonadota > Alphaproteobacteria > Rhodobacterales > Rhodobacteraceae > Roseovarius. Next base: position 5,679 of record JAASSQ010000112.1, read on the forward strand.
TGAACCTGTGGAATGCCGATGACCTCGCCGAGCGGTTCTATTCGGGAAAGTCGCGGGCCTTGCATGGCACGCATCTGACGACCGGCGAGCGGATGTGGTCGAGCTTTCCCTACCTGCGGCCGATGGCGACCATCGTGGAGGATACGCTGGACTGGTACGGGATAGACGAGTTCGGTGGCTCGGTTCACGATGTCATCGGCACACGCTGCGATCCCTATACCGGCAATCTGCTGAGCGGGGCGCAGTATCACCGTTGCTGCCATTCCAACCTGACGCGGGCATTGGCCGATGAAATGGACATGCCATTGGCCGAGGCCGAACGCCATGTGCATGACGTGCTGAACGTGTTCATGTGCACCGGGTTTACCCGCGACACGGGGCAGTATTTCATGAAAGCCAGCCCGGTCCGCCCCGGCGATCATCTGGAATTCTTCGCCGAGATCGACCTTCTGGGTGCGCTCAGCGCCTGTCCGGGCGGGGATTGCTCGGCCGAGCATTCAAGCGATACGGCGGCTTGCCATCCCCTGCTGGTCGAGGTTTTCGAAGCGCGCGACGGTGCGCTTGAAGGGTGGCACAGACCTGCCGTCAATGGATACGATCACACCCACGGGCGCTAAGCGCACTCAGATCCGCAGGAATGGCTGCGCGATGCGCGGGATCAGGCCCTTGAATTTCAGCGGCGCGTCGGTGGCCGCGAGGCAGATGCAATCCTCGCCGATATCCGCGACCGGCGTATGATCCAGATCCTCGTTGGCGACCTCGATGTCGCCGGGGCCGAAATGGTCCATCTCGTCCCTGAAGGCGCCTTGCAACACAAGGGTCAGTTCCGTGCCCGCGTGGCCGTGGTCCGGCACCGCCGCCCCGGCCGGGATGTAGAGCAGCCGCGCACTGGCATCACGCGCGGTGGGCAGGATCGCTTGTTTCACGCCCATGCCCACGTTTTTCCATTTCACCGCGTCGATATCGCCCCCCACGTAATCGCGCAGGGGGGCGGGCAGCATGCCCTTTGACTTGCCGCGGGCGGGGGCGTCCGTGATGCGGGCGGGATTGCCCGCCTTGATGCGTGCCATGGTCGCCTCGAGGCTGTCAGCCGCCAGTTCCGCCCCCTTGCACTCGTCCATCAGGGCGCCGCCCATCGTATCGAAGGCGCCCAACCGGGCGCGGCATTCGTCGCACATCGAGATATGCGTGGCCACCGCCAGGCTGAACGCCTCGGGCAGGGTACCCGCGGAGTAGGCCATCAGCAGCGCGTCGGTCAGGTGATGTTTGATCTGGTCGGTCATGTTTTCTTCACTTCATTGCGTGGCGCAGGCGGTCCAGCGCCAATCGTATCCTCGATTTGATCGTGCCCAAGGGCAGACCCGTCTGTTCGGCAATTTCGCTATGGCTCAGATCGCCGAAATAGGCCTGTTCGATCAATATCCTCTGTTTATCGGGCAGGGCCGAGATGGCCTTTCCCAGATGTTCGCTTTCCTGTTGCAGGGCCAGGATATCGGCCTGGTCGGGTTCCGATTCGGGCCCCCAGGGCAGATCCTCGGGCTCGGGCCGCTTCTGTTTGCGGATCGCGTCGATCTTGCGGTTCCGCGCGATCGTGAAGATCCATGTCGCCGCGCTGGCGCGGCTGGGATCGAACAGATGCGCCTTCTGCCACAGTGTCGCCATCACGTCCTGCGTGCATTCCTCGGCCATCGAGGCGTCGGCGCCCGAGCGCATCAGGAACGCCTTCACGCGCGGGGCGAAGTGATGAAACAGCTCTGCAAAGGCCGCTTGATCCTGCGCATCGCGGATGCGTGCAATACACGCGACCCAGTCTTCGTTTTCCTTTTCCCGTCCGTTCGTCACGTCCGTTGATTCCGGCCTGCTGCATTTACTTCCGCAGGGTTTAGCACGCGCCCGGATCGGGGGCGAGGGCATCACCGGCACAACAGGCTGTGTATCTTGCAGCATATTTGGCTTACGGCAGACCCCTGCAGTCGGATCACTACCCCGTAAAAAAAATCTGCGGGCTGTTTTTCATCTGATCCGCGTGCCGGACCGTAATTTTCCTGAATGATTGACAAGGACTGACCAAATACAATGCCATTCGAGACAGGTGCGCTGACGCGCAAGAAGATTGCCGTGATCGGTGCAGGAATTTCCGGGATGGGCGCGGCATACGAGCTGGGGGATGCGCATGACGTGACCCTGTTCGAGGCCGAGCCGAGGTTGGGCGGCCATGCGCGGACCATCGTTGCGGGCAGGCGCGGGGATCAGCCCGTCGATACCGGGTTCATCGTGTTCAACCGGGTGAATTACCCCAACCTCGTGAGGATTTTCGAGCGGCTGGACGTGCAGGTGGTTGAAAGCAACATGAGCTTCGGCGCCTCGGTGCGCGGTGGCGCTATGGAATACGGGCTGGCCAGCATGCGCGCGGTGTTCGCGCAGCGGCGCAACGCGGTGAACCCCCGGTTCCTGGGGATGCTGCGCGACATTTTCCGGTTCAACGCGCAGGCGCCCGCCAAGGCGATGTCCCACAAGAACCTGAGCATCGCGGAATTCCTGGACGAACTGGGGACCGGCGACTGGTTTCGCGACTATTACCTTATGCCGCTGTCGGGCGCGATCTGGTCCACGCCGAAGGAGCGGATCATGGATTTCCCGGCCCAGGCCCTGATCCGGTTTTTCGAAAACCACGCGCTGATGAACTATTCGGGCCAGCATCAGTGGTACACGGTGCAGGGTGGGTCGATCTCTTACGTGACGCGGCTGGAACAGGCGCTGCGCGCGCAAGGCGTGCAGATGCGGCTTGGTTGCCCGATCGAGGCGGTGCGTCGTGGCCCTGCGCAGGCCGAGGTGAAGACCCACGGGGCCGAATGGGAGCGGTTCGACGAGGTGATCTTCGCCACCCATTCGGACGATTCCCTGCGGTTGCTGGCAGATCCGACCGAGACCGAGGCCAAGGCCCTTGGCGCGATCGGGTATCAACCGAATGACGTGGTGCTTCATGCCGACGAAAACGTGATGCCGAAGAAGCGGGCTGTCTGGTCGTCGTGGAACTATTCCGAGACCCCCGCTAAGCGGTCGGGGCAGATCGACATCACCTACTGGATGAACCGCCTTCAGCCCATTCCCAAGGATGATCCGCTGTTCGTCACGCTCAACTCCACCCGCCCGATCCGCGAGGAGTTGATCTACGACCAGGTGACCATGCGCCATCCGGTCTACGATCTCGACGCGCTCAAGGCGCAGGAGGCCGTGCGCGCGATCAACGGTCAGAACAACACGTGGTTCTGCGGGGCATGGATGCGAAACGGGTTTCACGAAGACGGCCTCGCCAGCGGGATCGACGTGGCCGAGGCGATTGCCGCGCGCGGGGCGGTTCCTGCGGTGGCGGCGGAATGACGGCGGTGGATCATATTGCCGGCCATACGTGGCACGGACGCAAGGGCGCGATCGAGAACGCCTTTCGCTATGGCATCGACTACGTTCTGCTGGATGCCGAGCGCCCTGCCAAAGCGCCGTGGCTGTTCGGGCGCAACCGGGCCGGGCTGGCCTCGATCCGGGATCGCGACCATGGCGGGGCGCCGGGCCACGGGCGCGGCGCGGCCTGGGTGCGCGAGGTACTGGTGGCGCATGATCTGCCCGATCCGGTGCGGATCGAGTTGCTGGCGCAGCCGCGTATCCTGGGCCACGTGTTCAACCCCGTCTCGTTCTGGATTTGCCGGGACGCGGCAGAGCGGGTACGCGTCATCATCGCCGAGGTGACGAA
>JAASSQ010000113.1 GCA_021767845.1 Roseovarius sp.
CGTTTGCCTGAAGCTTTCATGTCTGACCTTCTGTCCGGCAACACGCTCGAACCGCGACTCAGGACGGGGGAAAACGCCATGACCGATACGAAATTGAACTACATTGCCGGCGATTGGGTCGCCGGTGCCAACACGGTTGAAAACCGCAACCCCTCGGACCTCAGCGACCTGATCGGCCTCTTTGCGCAGGCCACGCCCGATCAACTCGACACCGCGCTCGGCGCCGCAAAAGCCGCACAGGCCGAGTGGGCCGCCTACGGGATGGAGCGCAAGCAGGCCGTCCTGATGGCCATCGGCAGCGAACTCATGGCCCGCGCCGACGAACTCGGCACGCTGCTCAGCCGCGAAGAAGGCAAACCCTTTGCCGAAGGCAAGGGCGAGGTCTACCGCGCCGGGCAGTTCTTCACCTACTACGCGCATGAATGCCTGCGTCAACTGGGCGAGAACGCCGACAGCGTGCGCCCCAACATCGAAGTTGACGTGCGCCGCGAAGCGGTCGGAACCGTCGCGATCATCAGCCCGTGGAATTTCCCCACCGCCACGGCAAGCTGGAAAATCGCCCCCGCATTGGCCTTCGGCAACGCGGTCATCTGGAAGCCGGCCAACCTGACGCCCGCCTCCGCCGTGGCCCTGACCGAGATCATCAGCCGTCAGGACATCCCCAAGGGGCTGTTCCAACTGGTGATGGGCGCAGGCCGCGACGTGGGCCAGCGCCTTGTCGAAAGCCCCAAGGTCGATGCCATTTCCTTCACCGGCTCTGTTCCGGTGGGCAAGGGCATCGCGGCGTCCGCCATCCAGAACCTGACCAAGGTGCAGATGGAGATGGGCTCCAAGAACGCGCTGGCGGTGATGGATGACGCGGATCTGGATCTTGCCGTGACCGTGGCCCTTGGCGGCGCGTTCGGCGGCACCGGCCAGAAATGCACCGCCTCCTCGCGCCTGATCGTGCACGAGAAGGTGCACGACGCCTTCGTGGACAAGCTGGTGGCCGGCGCCGAGGCGATGAAGGTGGGTCACGCCCTAGCCGAGGGCACGCAGGTCGGCCCGGTGGTCAGCGAACAGCAACTGCAGGAAAACCTCGACTATGTCGCGCTTGGCAAATCCGAAGGCGCCGAGCTGGCCTGCGGCGGGGCGCGCCTGACGATGGAGACCGACGGCTACTACATGTCGCCGGGCGTCTTCGTGAACACCACCAACGACATGCGCATCAACCGCGAGGAAATGTTCGCCCCGCTCGCCGCCGTCATCAAGGTGGGCAGCTACGACGAGGCGCTGGCCACCGTGAACGACACCAATTTCGGCCTGACCTCGGGTATCGTGACCCGCGATCTGGCCCGAGCCACGCATTTCCGCCGCAACGCGCAGACCGGGGTCGTGACCGTCAACCTGCCGACCGCCGGCACCGATTACCACGTGCCCTTCGGCGGCCGCGGCGACAGCTCCTACGGGCCGCGCGAACAGGGCACCTACGCCCGCGAATTCTACACCACGGTCAAGACGGCCTATATCGCCGCCGGCACGCCGGAGTAATCGCCATGTCCTACCGCATCGACTGCCTGCAATATGCCAACTGGTCCGAGAAGATCTTCCGCCAGATGCGCGAAGGCGGTGTCGATGCGGTGCATGTGACCATCGCCTATCACGAGAACTTCCGCGAAACCGTCCTCAATATCGAGCAGTGGAACCGCTGGTTCGAACGCTATCCCGACCTGATCTTTCACGGCCAATGGGCCAGCGACGTGCGCAAGGCCCGCGAAACCGGCCGCACCGCGATCTTCTTCGGCTTCCAGAACCCCTCGCCCATCGAGGATGACATCGGCCTTGTCGAGGTGCTGCACAAGCTGGGCGCGCGGTTCATGCAGCTGAGCTACAACAACCAGTCGCTGCTGGCCACGGGCTGTTACGAGGCCGAGGATCCGGGCCTGACCCGCATGGGCCGGCAGGTCATCAAGGAGATGAACCGGGTCGGGCTTGTCGTGGACATGAGCCATTCCGCCGACCGCTCCACCATCGAGGCCGCCGAGACCTCGGAACGGCCCATCGCCATCACCCACGCCAACCTACACAGCTGGCAACCGGCCCTGCGCAACAAGCGCGACGACGTGGTGCGCGCGGTGGTCGAGAACGGCGGGATGATGGGCTTTTCGCTTTATCCGCATCACCTCAAGGACAAGTCCGACTGCACGCTGGACAGCTTCTGCCAGATGATCGCCACCGCCGCCGATCGCTTCGGCGCGGATCATTTCGGCATCGGCTCGGACCTGTGCCAGGATCAGCCCGACAGCGTGGTGGAATGGATGCGCGTCGGCCGCTGGACCAAGGAGATCGACTACGGCGAAGGCTCGGCCAGCGCGCCCGGCTTCCCGCCGCAGCCCGCGTGGTTCCGCGACAACCGCGATTTCGGCAACATCGAAGACGGCCTGCGCCGCGTGGGGTTCAGCGACGCGGATGTCGCCGGGCTCATGGGCGGCAACTGGCTGCGCTTTTTCGAGCAGAACTTCACCCCGGCCACCGCGCGGCCGGACACGTAAGGGCCAACGCGCCCCCCACGGATATTCGCAGGGAGGAAAGAATGTCCGATATCCCCGAAACCGATGCCGCGCCCAAGGGCGAGATGCATCACATCAACAAACCGCTCTTCGCGATCACGGGGGGCTTCATTTTGGCCTTCTGCCTGGTGGCGCTCTACGACCTCGACCTGCTGTCGTCGATGGTGGATGCCGGCTTCGCCTTCTCGGCCAGGTATTTCGGCCTGTACTGGCAGGTGCTCCTGCTGGCCACCTTCCTGATCGGGCTGGTGCTGATCGTGCTGCCCGGCAGCAAGGCCATCATGGGCGGGCTCGACCGGCCGGAATTCCCCGTCTTCCAATGGGGCGCCATGATCATGTGCACCCTGCTGGCCGGGGGCGGCGTGTTCTGGGCCGCGGGCGAGCCGATGGCGCATTTCCTGTCCTCGCCGCCGCATTTCGCAACCCAAGGCGGCACGCCCGAGGCCGTCAACCCGGCGCTGGCGCAAAGCTTCATGCACTGGGGTTTTCTGGCCTGGGCGATCCTCGGGGCGCTGACCACGGTGATGCTGATGCATTACCACTATGAAAAGGGCCTGCCGCTGTCGCCGCGCACCCTGCTTTATCCCGTCTTCGGCGACCGCGCGATCAGCGGCCCCATCGGGCTTTTCGCCGATGCGGCCTGCATCATCGCCGTGGTGGCGGGCACCGTGGGGCCGATCGGGTTCCTCGGGCTTCAGGTCAGCTACGGGCTCAATGCGCTCTTCGGCATCCCCGACGCCTTCGCCACGCAGGTCGTGGTGATCCTCGGGCTGGTGGCGCTCTACACGACATCGGCGATCACCGGGATTTCCAAGGGCATCCAGGTGCTCAGCCGCTTCAACGTGATCCTGGCGGGGCTGCTCCTGGCCTTCATGCTGGTGGCCGGGCCGACCCTGTTCATCGTCAACGGCTTCTTCGGGGGCTTCGCCACCTACCTCACCGATTTCTTCGGCATGGCGCTGCATCGCGGCGAGGCCGGCGTCTTCGGCGATCCCGGCTGGCTGGGCTGGTGGACCGTGTTCTTCTGGGGCTGGTTCCTGGGCTACGGGCCGCTGATGGCGATGTTCATCGCGCGTGTCTCGCGCGGCCGTTCGATCCGGTCGATCGTCATCATGCTGTCGATCATCGCGCCCATCGTCACCGCTTTCTGGTTCACCATCGTCGGCGGCACCGGCATCAGCTACGAGCTGGGCAACCCCGGATCGGTCTCGGATGCGTTCGAGGGCTTCAACCTGCCGGCCGCCCTTCTGGCGATCACCCAGCAATTGCCGATGGGCTTCGTGGTGTCGGTGCTGTTCCTGATCCTGACCACGGTCTTCGTGGCCACCACGGGCGACTCGATGACCTACGTGATCTCGGTCGCCATGTCGAACGAGGACCGCCCCGCCCTGCCCGTGCGCCTGTTCTGGGGTGTCGCGATGGGCACGATGGCCCTGATCCTGATCTACACCGGCTCCGGCGGCGTAAGCAAATTGCAAAGCTTCATCGTCGTCACCGCCGTGCCGGTGTCGCTGGTGCTGCTGCCCTCGCTGTGGGACGCGCTGCGCATCACGCTTGCCAAGGGACGCGGAACCGCATGATAACATCGGGGCGGCCCGCGTGCCGGGCCGCCCCTCATTTCAATGGAATGAGGAAGGAGGAGCCTCATGAAACTGCCAGACATCACCGCCGTGCCGCCCCGCGACCCCAATGTCGTCATGCGGCTCGACAGGCTTGGCTCCTTCCACCAGTCGCGGCTCAGCTTCATGCGCATCCTGCTGCGCCGGCTCGAAGCCGAACGCTGGACCTTCGACCGCCCCGTTTTCGACATCGACACCCGCGGCACGGGCCGCGCGGTCTATACCGCGCACGGCCCCGATCGCAGCTATTCGCTGGTGGCCTTCGCCAACGACCTGCCCCCCGAGAAACGCTCCGACCGGGTGATCGCGACCGAATGGGACGCCACCTTCACCCTGTTCGACGGCATCCCGACCACCGACGATCTGGACCGGCTGCAAGACAACGTCCCCCGGCAAGAGGCCGGGCGGATCTCGGAACGTGAATTGTCGCTCAGCCGCGCGAACCGCTCGGTGCGACTCTGGGATCACGTGGTCGATGCCCTCGCCGCGGGCCGCCAGCCCGACCGCGACAAGGTGGCCGAGGTGGGCTACCTGATGCGCACCACGGCGGTGTACGGCTCAGGCAAGTTCGGCGCGGCGGACCGCGAGGTGACCGCCGGCCGCCCCGAATTCCAGGCGCCGTTCCAGGTCGAGATGCTGTCGGTCTTTCTCACCCGCGCCTTCGTGATGGACCTTGTCGAGCACATGGCCCGCAGCCGCGCGCCCGACACCGCCGTGCCGCTCGACCCCGATCTGCGCCGCCGCTTCGGCATCGGCAATTCCACCGGGCTCGGCATGGCGCCCTTCCTGCTGACCCATCCGGCCCTGATCAACAGCTGGATCGCCGCCCGCGAAGCGGCGCTGGCCCGCATCCGCGCGCTGCCACAGGCCGCCCCGCATGACGTGGCGATCTTCCGCCGCTTCGCCCGCCGCGCCCGGCTGCATGTCGATGACTGGCATTCCGAGCATCCCGTGCAAATCGCCAAGATCGACGCGCTGCGCGCCGACATGGACGCCGTGCTGGACAAGCTGGAGGCGGCCGACCTGACCAGCAACCGGCCGTGGGACAGGCTCTGGCTCTGGGCCGAAGATGCCCTGACGCTCGAAGGGCAGGAACTCATGGCCTCCCTGCTGATGGAGCCCTATCCGCACCTGGTGGACGAGCTGGCCACCTGCATGGGCGCCGACGAGGCCGCGACATGGCGGATCGACGGCGCCATGACCTGCACCGATCTGCGCGCCCTGACCGAGGATGTGTATGGCTGGGCGCTAGCCATCGACTGGACCGACCCGGCCGCGCAGGCCCGCGTCTGGTATACCTCCGAGGCCAAGCTCGAACCGCGTCTGGGCGACCGCTTCAACGAACCCGTGGAACCCTATGAGCAACCGCTCTGCCCCGGCCGCGACGCGGCGCGGATGTATACCGACCTGATCGCCTCGGACGAGGCCACGGTCGCGGGCTTCCTGATGCGCCACCCCCAGCACCGCCATATCGTGCGCCGCGCGCAGATCGCCGGCCGCCTGCCCTATGCCGAGATCCGCGACAACACGATCGACGCTTCGGTGAAGCCGATCGACATGCTGCGCATGAAGCTCAGCTTCTTCGGCGCCTCCCATTTCGACCCCCGCTCGGACCGCTGGGTGCGCATCAACATGTATCAGCACGCCCCCTTCCCGCACGAGTTGGGCGCGCGCTCGGGCGATGACTGGGCCTATCCGTTCCTGACGGAGGCCGCCGAATGACATGGTCGCTCAACGAGATTGAAAGCCTGTCGCGCAAGGCCGCGCGCGGCGCGGGGCTCAGCTGGGGTCTGGCCGAAGAGGCGGGCAAGGCCGCCCGCTGGCTCTCGGCGGCGGCGCTTCCGGGTCCGCGGGTGCTGGCCGATCTGCTGACACGCAATGACGGGCGCGACTACGAAACGCTCTGCCCACATGACGAAGAGGAAGGCACATGGGTCGCGCGGGGCGGCACGCTCTGCCCGCTGATTTCCGGGGCCACGCTTTGCGACCAGGCGGACCAACTGGCGCAGGGGCGCGCGATCCGCCTGGGCCGCACCGCCAGCCCGATGCTGCTTTTGCCCTATCTCGACGCCGCCGCGCAGATCACGGGCTGCGAGATCACGATCTCATGGGATGGCCTGACGGTCGCCTGCGGCCCGGAGGCCGCGTGCCTCGGCCCGGCCTGCAACGGCCCGCTGGACACCGACATCACCGAGAGCGTGACGATCCGGCCCGAGTCCCTGACGGACGGAATGCCGCTGCCACGCGCCCTGCGCGGCGACATGCCGCCCGAAACAGCCCAACGGCTCGCCGCCTTCGCGCAACGCACCTATGCGCCCGAAACCGAGGAAAGCCGCCTGTCCGGCGCGGGCGCCGGCCTGACCGACAACGACTGACGCGCCGGATGAAGCGAGGTGCAAGGGTTTTTCGGGAAATCCTTGCCCCTCGATGTGCACATCGCGGCCCACCGTCACATCGCTCAGAACTGCCAGAGGGCCGGGACGAAGCGATAGCTGTCGCCGTCACGCTGCACATGCCCCACGCCCGGGAACGGGAAGTGGTAGCCAAGGATCGCGATCCTGTCCGCGGCGGCCATGTCCAGCAGCCGCTTGCGCGTGGCCACCGTCTGCGCCCCGTCGGCGTCGAAGTTGTTGTACCAGCCCGGATGCGCGAAATTGGTGTAGGCGTGGGTCATCGCGTCGCCCAGTGCGATCAGCGACTGGTCGCCGCTATCCACCCGCAGGCTCATGTGTCCCGGCGTGTGGCCCGGCGTGTCGATCATGGTCAGGCCCGGCACCACCTCGTGCCCGTCCTGCACCAGCGTCCAGTCCACCCCGTCGGTTTCGATCGAGTTGACCGCGCCCACGACGAATTGCTGCATGTCCTGCTCGACCCGGTCCACCAGACCGTCCTGCATCCAATAGGTATGCTCGGCCTCGCCCATCAGGTATTCGGCATCGGGGATCAGCGCCTCGTCGAAATCGTCGCGGATGCCCCAGACATGATCGGGATGGGCATGGGTGATGACCACGTGGGTGATGCTGTAGGGGTCGATCCCAGCGGCGTCGAGATTGCTCATCAACTCGCCCGCGGTCTCCATCATGAAGCGGTTGCCCGATCCGACATCGACCAGGACCTTCGCATCGCCGATCTCCACATAGAGGTGGTTGGTGTGCGAATAGCCCATCTCGGGCGACAGGAAATGCCGCTTCAGGAAGGCCTGCACATCCTCGGGGTCGGCGTTCACGCCCAGCCCGTCGGTCGGCAGGCGGAAATAGCCATCCGAGACCACCGTCACCCGCGCATCGCCCACCGAGAACCTGAAGTGCCCCGGATTGCCCCCCTCTGGCGCGCCCAGTTCGGCCCGCACAGCGGCGGGCATGGCAAAGGCGGGGGCCGCCGCCGCCATTTTCAGAAGATCGCGGCGCGTGGGTTTGAGCAACGTCATGTGAATCCTCCCTTCGTTTACCCCCGAGGATAAAGCCCGCGGGCATGAACGCAATACGTTTCGTGAATATGAATGGGTCATCCCGGCGACCGTTGCGGCCCGAAAAGAACCACAAACGGATCACAGCATCGCCCAAAAACAAGGGCATTTACCGCAGGCAATGACGTGTAACCGTGACAGGCAATCAGCGGAGACAGCCACGTGAGTGACATCACGACCACCAGCGCGCCGCTCAGGTGGCTTGCTCTGCCGCCAAGCCGCAACGGCATTCTCCTGGCGCTGACGCTTTGTCACGCTTGCGTGGCGCTGGCGGTCTGCCTGATGCTCGGCCAACCCTTCGCGATCTCCACCCTGTCGGTGCTGGTGATGTTGGGTGCCACACTGATCCCGACCTTTCTTCTGGTGCTGCTTGGGGCCTATTTCCTGCGGCTGGCCTTCCATATCCGTCCGGTGCGTCCCGTCCAGCGTTTTGTGCGCGACATCCGCTGCGTCGCGCTTGATGCCCACCGGCTGCGCACCGGGCTGTCCGCGCTTCTGGTGATGACGGTCTTCACGGGCTGCTTCAGCCTGATGAAATCGCATATCCCGCTGATGCAGCCCTTCGCGTGGGACACCGCCTTTGCCGAACTCGACCGCCTGCTGCACTTCGGACACGACCCTTACGTCCTGATGCAACCGCTTCTGGGCACGCCCCTGGCCACCACGATCCTGAACGCGGCCTACCATTTCTGGTTTTTCCTGATGTATTTCCTGCTGTTCATGGCCTGTTTCGACAAGAACAACGTGGCCGAAAGCGGGGCCTACCTCATCGCGATGATTCTCACCTTCTCGCTGGGCGGCAATGTTCTGGCCACGGTGTTTTCCTCGGCCGGGCCGGTCTATTACGCGGAGTTCGGCTTCGGTCAGGATTTCGTGCCGCTGATGGACATGCTGCACCGCTTCAACGAGGTCAGCCCCGTCTGGGCTCTGAACGTGCAGGAGATGCTGCTGGCCGGCCATTACGGCCAAGGCCCGGTCAAGGGCATTTCGGCCATGCCCAGCATGCATGTGGCCAGCACCGTGATGATGACGGCCTACGCCTTCACATGGCGGCGTTGGGCGGGCTGGCTGATGGTCGGGTTCACCATCCTGATCCAGCTTGGCTCGGTGCAACTGGGCTGGCACTACGCGATCGATGGCTATTTCGGCGCGGCGCTCGCCCTGGCGTGCTGGTGGGCCGCGCGGCGCCTCGCGCGGCTGGCCGCGCCGGCGGGCTGACCCTCACCCCATCTCGCGCAGGCGCGCGACATACCGCGCCAGCGTGTCGATCTCCAGGTTCACCCGGTCGCCCACCGCGGCCGCGCCCCAGGTGGTCGCGTCCTTGGTGTGCGGGATGAAGTTGATCCCGAACTCGCGGCCTTCGACCTCGTTCACCGTCAACGACGTGCCATTGAGCGCCACCGATCCTTTCGGCGCAATGAATTTCGCCAGCGCCTCGGGCGCGCGCAGGGTGACTCGGGTGCTGTCGCCCTCTTCGGTGATCTCCACGATCTGGGCCAGACCGTCCACATGGCCCGACACGATATGCCCGCCCAGCTCGTCACCCACCTTCAGCGCGCGTTCCAGGTTGATCCGGTGCCCCTTGGCCCAGTCCGCGACATTGGTCTTCGACACGGTCTCGGCGCTGATGTCCACGTCGAACC
>JAASSQ010000114.1 GCA_021767845.1 Roseovarius sp.
GAGGCGAGCGCCGGGGCGCAGACGGCGAGGAGCGGTTCGGTGCCGATCGCGCGTTCGAGGAAGGCGCGGCTGTCGGGGCGGGGCGGGCCGTGCGGGCTGTCGTAGATCACGGCGATGTCCACCTCGCCGGTGACAAGCTGGCTGAGGCAGTCCTCGCGGTTGCCGGACCGGACGCGCACGGCGCGGTCGCGGGCCAGTGCCTGCACCAGTCGGGGGGACACGGTGGTGGTGATGGCGTGCTGGCAGGCCAGCGCGATGGTGCGCCCGGCCCCGGCGGCCGAGCGGCGCAGCCCGTCGCGCAGCGCGCGCAGGTCGGCGGCGAGGCGGCGCATCTCGTCCTCGCGGGCGCGCACGTCGGGCAGCAGTTGCACGGGCTTGCGCGACCGGTCGAAAAGCGGCGTGCCGATGCCGTCCTCGATCGCGCGGATGCGGCGGGTGAAGGCTGATTGCGTGAGGTTGCGCATCTCGGCCGCGCGGGCAAAGGAGCCGCTGTCGAGCACGGCGAGGATGTCTTCGAGCCAGTCCAGTCGCATGGGGCAGGGATAGGCGGCTGCGGCGCAACTTGCAAGATATGCATGACAGGATGCGGTATTCGCAGTTGCCGCACGGGGCGGGCCCGCGTTATCTGAACGCGACCGCATGATAAGGAGGATTGTCCCGATGCATCTCGCCCGTTTCCCGCGTCATTTCCTGGCGCATCTGCCCACGCCCCTGGAACGCATGGACCGCCTGAGCGCCGAGTTGGGCGGGCCGGAGATCTGGATCAAGCGCGACGATTGCACGGGGCTGTCCACCGGGGGCAACAAGACCCGCAAGCTGGAATTCCTGATGGCCGAGGCCGAGGCGCAGGGTGCCGACATGGTGATGACGCAGGGCGCGACGCAGTCGAACCACGCCCGCCAGACCGCCGCCTTCGCCGCCAAGCTGGGCATGAAGTGCCATATCCTGCTGGAGGACCGGACCGGCTCGAACGATCCCAACTACAACCACAATGGCAACGTGCTGCTGGATCACCTGCACGGCGCCACCACCGAGAAGCGGCCCGGCGGGCTGGACATGAATGCCGAGATGGAGAAGGCGGCCGACGCGCTGCGCGCCGAGGGCAAGAAGGTCTATACCATTCCCGGTGGCGGCTCGAACCCGACCGGGGCGCTTGGCTATGTCAATTGCGCGTTCGAGCTGCTGGCGCAGGTGAACGGCACGGGGCTGAAGATCGACCACATCGTGCATGCCACCGGCAGCGCGGGCACGCAGGCGGGCCTGATCACCGGGCTTCAGGCGATGAACGCGCAGATCCCGCTGCTGGGGATCGGGGTGCGCGCACCGAAGCCCAAGCAGGAAGAGAACGTCTATAACCTCGCCTGCGCCACCGCCGAGAAGCTGGGCTGCGCCGGCGTGGTCAAGCGCGAGGACGTGGTCGCCAATGCCGATTACGTGGGCGAGGGCTATGGCATTCCCACCGAGGGCGGTCTGGAAGCGATCCGCATGTTCGCGGAACTGGAATCGATCCTGCTGGACCCGGTCTATTCGGCCAAGGGCGCGGCGGGATTGATCGACCTGATCCGCAAGGGCCATTTCAAGAAGGGCGAGCGGGTCGTGTTCCTGCATACCGGGGGTGCCGCGGCGCTGTTCGGCTATGACAAGGCGTTCGATTTCGCCGACCGCTGGCGCGAGGCGGGCTGAGGCCGGACGCATCATCAGGTAAGGGGGCCAGGCGGGGACGCCTGCCCTTTGCATGTCTGAGGGCCTCAAGCGCGGAGCGGCGGGATTGAAGGCGCCCGCAGGGGGCGAACCGGCCGGTGGTTTGTGCGGTTTATCCCGGCCAATTCCGAATGACATCGGGGCGGCGCGTAGAGGGCTGCCAAATCGCCGCCGCGTCGGGGCGCGCCGGCGATCGCGCGGCGGCCTGCGGCCGGCGCGGCGGCGCGACGGGTCAGCCCTTGTCCGACAACTCGTCGTAGCAGGCCAGCGCCTTGGCCGCATACATCATCGACGGGCCGCCGCCCATCTGGATGCTCATGGCCAGCACGTCGCCGATTTCCTCGCGCGTGGCGCCGCAGCGCAGGAGGGCCTCGACATGCAACGCGATGCAGGTGTCGCATTTGGTGGCCACCGCGATGCCGAGCGCCACGTATTCCTTGGTCTTGAACTCCAGCACGCCGCCATCCTTGACCGCCTTGCCAAGCGCGCCGAAGGCCTGCGCGGTGTCGGGGATCGTCTTGTTGAGCGCGCGCAGTTGCTGGCGGGTTTCGGTGAGCTTGTCGCTCCAGGTCATATTCCAACTCCTTGATATGTCGGAGATGTCCTAGACCGGGGCGCGGCGATGCGGCCTTGATGCAGATCAGAAAGGCCGTTGGCTGACCAGCGCCATGTTGTTCGCGGGCATCTCGACCACGTCCACCAGATCCAGCCCGGCCTCGTGCAGCCAGTCGATCACGTCGAAATCGTCCTTGTAGCCGATCTCGGGATCCTGGGCGCGGAGGCTGGCATCGAAGCTGGCGTCGCCGTCGGAGGTGGCCTCGCCGTCGCGCAGGAAGGGGCCGTAGAGGATGAAGCGGCCTTGCGGGGCAAGCGCCTGCGCGGTCTCGGTGATGAGGGTGCGGGCCTCTTGCGTGCTGATGAGGTGCAATAGGTTCACCAGCAGGATCATGTCATAGCCTTGGTGTTCGGCTCCCCAGCCGGGCGCCGTGGCATCGAGCGCAATCGCCGGGCGCAGGTTCGGGGCGCCCGCGTCGCTGGCCCAGGCGTCGATGCTGGCGCGGCGGGCGGGGTCGATCTCGGTCGGTTGCCAGTCGAGCCCAGGCAGCGCGGCGGCGAAGCGCGCGGCGTGCTGCCCGGTGCCGGCGGCCAGTTCCAGCACCCGGCCCGCCTTGGGGCCGTGGTGGCGGATCAGGTCGAGGATCGGGCCGGCGTTGCGCTCGGCCGAGGGGGCGTGCAGGCGGCCATCCCGGCCGGGCGTGGCGGTCGAGGCGCTGTCGGGCAGATCGAGGCGGCGCGGCATTTCAGGCTTCCTCCAAGCGGTCGGTGGCGGGCGGCGGTGCGGGGCTGAGCGCGGACAGCCGCGCATGGAGATCCGCGTCCATCTCGAAACGGGTGGCATCGAGCGAGGGTTGCAACTGCTCGACCGAGCGGGCCGACAGGATCGGCATCGGGTGCGCGGGATGCTGCGCGGCCCAGGCGGCGGCCAGCGTGGCGGGGTGGGTGCCGATCTCGTCCGCGATGCGGCTGAGGCCCCGCGCGGCCTCGTGCATCCAGTCCTGCCCGTAGCGGGCGGCGTAGCGGTCATTCTCGGTCAGGCGGCCGGCGCCGCCCTTGGCGTATTTGCCCGTCAGCAGCCCCCCGGCGAGCGGCGAATAGGGCGCGACGGCGATCCCCTCGCTTTGGCACATGGGCAGGATCTCGACCTCGGCCTGGCGTTTCACGAGGTTATACATCGGCTGCAGGATCGACACGGGCAGATCGAACTGCTGCGCGATGCAGGCGGCTTTCATCACCTGCCAGGCGGCGAAATTCGACAGACCCATGTAGGTGATCTTGCCGTCGCGGCGCAGGGTCGCGAAGGTTTCGAGCGTTTCGCGCAGGTCGGTGTCGGGGTCGAAGCGGTGCAGGTAGAGGATGTCCACGTGATCCATCCCCAGCCGTTTGCGCGAGATGTCGAATTGCCGGATCAGGTTGTCGCGCCCCGCGCCGCCCGAGTAGCCCGCCTTGGTGGCGATCACGAGATCGTCGCGCATCGGTGCCGCGAATTGGCCGAGCAGGGTTTCGGCGCGGCCCCCGGTATAGACATGGGCGGTGTCGAAATGCGTGATGCCGGCGGCCAGACAGGCGTCGAACATCGCGCGGCTGGCGGTGTCGTCGGCGGCGTCGCCGAATTGCATCGTGCCGAAGGCGAAGCGGCTGGCGGGGGTGCCGCCGGGGGAGGTGAGCGTCTGGGTCATGGCGCGAGAATGGCACGGGCGCGCCGAATGTAAAGAGGGGCCGCGGCCCGGCCCGGTGCGCAAAAAAAAGCCCCCGCCACCGGGGCGGGGGCCTGTCAACCATGCTGGCCTGCGGTGTTACTGCGGGATCTCGCCGTCCAGCCCCTCGACATAGAAGTTCATGCCCAGAAGCGTGGCGTCATCGGCGGTTTCACCCTCGGCCAGCCAGTCCGAGCCGTCCTGCTTTTTCAGCGGGCCGGTGAAAGGGTGATACTCGCCCGCGGCGATCGCGTCCTTCAGCGCAAGCGCCTCGTCGCGGACCTCGGCGGGGACGGCGTCGGTGATCTCGCCGATTTCGACCATGCCCTCGTCGATGCCGTGCCAGATCTGCTGGCTTTCCCAGGTGCCGTCGATCACGGCCTGGGTGCGGGCGATGTAATAGGGCTTCCAGTTGTCGATGATCGAGCTGACGCGCGGGAAGGGCTTGTATTCGGCCATGTCGGAGGCCTGACCGAAGGTCACGACGCCGCCGGCCTTTTCGGCCGCGGCCTGCGGCGCGGTCGAGTCGGTGTGCTGCAGGATCACGTCGGCGCCCTGTTCGATCAGCGCGTTGGCGGCGTCGGCCTCTTTCGCGGGATCGAACCAAGTATAGGCCCAGATGATCTTGAATTGCACGTCGGGGTTGGCCTTGCGCGCGTGGATGAAGGCCGCGTTGATGCCGCGGATCACCTCGGGGATGGGGTAGGAGGCTATGTAGCCCACGACATTCGATTCCGTCATCTTGCCGGCGATGTGGCCCTGGATCGCGCGGCCTTCGTAGAAGCGGGCCGAGTAGGTCGAGACATTGGGCGCGGTCTTGTAGCCGGTGGCGTGTTCGAATTTCACGTCGGGGAATTTCCTGGCCACGCTGATCGTGGGGTCCATGAAGCCGAAGGAGGTGGTGAAGATCAGGTCGGCCCCGTTTAGCGCCATCTGGGTGATCGCGCGCTCGGCGTCGGCGCCTTCGGGCACGCTTTCCTGGTAGACGGTTTCGACCGCGTCGCCGAAATGCTCTTCGATGGCGAGCCGGCCCTGATCGTGTTCATAGGTCCAGCCACCGTCGCCGATCGGCCCGACATAGATGAAGCCCACCCTGGTCTTGTCGTCCTGGGCCAGCGCCGGGGCGGCGGCCAGGCCGACCGCCAGGGCGGCGCCGGTGAGAAGGGTCTTGAGGGTCATTGAGCAGTCTCCCTGTTCATTGGAGTGACAGCGCCTCATTGCGAGGCATGGAATACGCGGCCCAGAGAGGCGGGCGCGCGGGATTTGTCGGCGGACATGATGACCAGCACGAGGATGGTGATGAGATAGGGCGACATCGACAGGTATTCGACCGGGATCGCGATGCCCGCCGCCTGGAGGTTGAGTTGCAGCACGTTGACGCCGCCGAAGAGCCACGCGCCGAGCAGGACGCGCCCGGCCTTCCAACTGGCGAAGACCACCAGCGCCAGGGCGATCCAGCCGGCCCCGGCGGTCATGCCCTCGGTCCATTGCGGGACGCGCACGAGGCTGAGATAGGCGCCGCCCAGCCCGGCGCAGGCGCCGCCGAAGGCGATCGCCATGATCCGCACGCGCACGACCTTGTAGCCGAGCGCGTGCGCGGCGTCGTGGTTTTCGCCCACCGCGCGCAGGATCAGCCCCGCGCGGGT
The DNA here is from genome assembly GCA_021767845.1 of Roseovarius sp. GTDB lineage: Bacteria > Pseudomonadota > Alphaproteobacteria > Rhodobacterales > Rhodobacteraceae > Roseovarius. The sequence continues at coordinate 5,603 of JAASSQ010000114.1, forward strand.
GTATTTCAGCATCGCCCAGACCGCCGCCACCAGCGCCAGCGCGAGATAGACCATCAAGTCATGCGAAAAGAGCACTGGCCCCAGAAACGGGATGTCGCCCAGAAGGGGGATGTCCAGCTTGGGGGTGGGCGGTGGCTTGATCCCGACATAGCCCTGGCCCAGAAGCGCGCTGAGCCCCAGCCCGAAGAGCGTGAGCGCCAGCCCCGAGGCGACCTGGTTGGCCAGCGCAAGTTGCGTGAGCGCGGCAAAGAGCAGGGACAGCCCCGCGCCGCCCACCGCCGCCGCGGCAAAGCCCGCGGCGGGCGAGCCGGTATTGACCGCGATGGCGAAACCGCAGATCGCGCCGGTGATCATCATCCCCTCGACCCCGAGGTTCAGAACGCCCGCGCGTTCGACCACCAGTTCGCCGATGGCGGCCAGCAGGATCGGGGTGGAGGCCACGATCAGCGAGGCCAGAAGCAGAACGGGATTGATCGAGGACAGGTCCATCACGCGGCGGCCTCCGACCGGGGGACAAGGCGCAGGCGGTAATTGGTCAGCACGTCCACCGCCAGCAGGAAGAACAGCAGCATGCCCTGGAACATCTGGATCGCCGCCGCCGGCAGGCCGAGATTGGATTGCGCGATCTCGCCGCCGATATAGGTCAGCGCCATCAGGAGCCCCGCCAGCAGGATGCCGAACGGGTGCAGACGGCCGAGGAAGGCCACGATGATCGCGGTGAACCCGTAGCCCACGTTGAAGTCGATGCTGACCTGGCCGGTGGGGCCGGCGACCTCGAACATCCCGGCCATCCCGGCCAGCGCCCCCGAGGTGCCGAGGCAAAAGAGCGTCAGCGCCTTGGGGCTGACGCCCGCGAAACGCGCGGCGCGCGGCGCCTGGCCCGTGAGGCGGATATGATAGCCGAGGATGTGGCGGCCGAGCAGCACATAGGCGAAGATCACCGCGATCAACGCGGCCACGACGCCCCAGTGCATTCCCGATCCGGCGATCAGCTCGGCGTTATGGGCCGACGGATACTCTTGCAGGTTGCGGCTGCCGGGAAAGCCCATGCCCTCGGGGTTGCGCATCGGCCCGAGCGCCATGGCCGCGAGCAGTTGTTCGGCCACGTAGACCAGCATCAGCGAGACGAGGATCTCGTTCGTGCCGAAGCGCACCTTCAGAAGCGCCGGGATCATGCCCCAGGCCAGCCCGCCCGCGGCCCCCGCGACGATCATCAGCGGGAAGATGAACCACGCCTCCATCGGGTAGAGCGCCAGCGCGACGCCCGCGCCGGTCAGCGCGCCGATGATATACTGCCCCTCGGCGCCGATGTTCCACACTCCGGCGCGGAACCCGAGGCTGAGCCCGATGGCGATCAGGATGAGCGGCGCGCCCTTCACAAGCAGTTGCGGGCGGTAATAGAAGGCGAATTCGCCGAAGACCGGTTCCCAGAAGATCGTCGCGATCGCCTCGACCGGGTTCTTGCCGAGCGCGGCAAACAGCGCCCCGCCAGCCAGCATGGTGACGATCACCGCCAGGATCGGCGACAGGTAAAGCCAGCGCCGCGAGGGCTGGGGCCGTTTTTCCAGCTTGATCTTCATGAGGCGCGGGCTTTCCCGTGGTAGGCCGGGACAGGGGGCGCTGCCCCCGTCGCCCGAGGGGCGACTCCCCCGAGGTATTTGGGGCCAGATGAAGGCGGGGTGTGGTCAGGCATGGGCCACCTCCATGCCATGCGCGCCGCCCATCATCAGGCCGATCTTATCCACCGTCAGGTCGGCGGTGGGGCGGATGTCGGACATCCGGCCCTCGTTGAGCGCGCCGAAGCGGTCGGCGATTTCCATCAACTCGTCGAGGTCCTGGCTGATGCACAGGATCGCCGTGCCACCCGCGGCGAGATCCAGCAGCGCCTGGCGGATCGCGGCGGCGGCGGCGGCATCCACGCCCCAGGTGGGCTGGTTGACGACCAGCACCTCGGGGCGTTGCAGCACCTCGCGGCCGATGACGAATTTCTGCAGGTTGCCGCCCGAAAGCGCGCGCGCGGCGGTGTCGGGACCGAGGGTGCGGACATCGAAACGGTCGATGATGCGGCGGGCGAAGCCAGTGGCGGCGGGCCAGCGGATGAAGCCGCGCCGGACCAGGTTCTCGCGCTCGGCGCCGGTCATGAGCGCGTTCTCGGTGAGGCTCATGTCGGGGGCGGCGGCGTGGCCCAGCCGTTCCTCGGGGGCGGTGAGCAGGCCGAGGCGGCGGCGCGCGGCCGGGCCGAGCCGGCCGACCGCGCGGCCCTTGAGCCGGATCGCGCCCGGGGCGCTGCGCAATTCGCCCGAGAGCGCGGCCAGCAATTCGTCCTGCCCGTTGCCCGCGACCCCGCCGATGCCGAGGATCTCGCCCTCGGCCACGGTCAGGTGCAGGTTCTTGAGCGAGGTGCCGAAGGGGCTGGGCGAGGTGACGGACAGGCCGGTGATGTCGAGAGCCACCACGCCGGTGGCGCGGGGCGGGCGCGAGGGGGCCTCGAACGCGCTGCCGACCATCATCTGCGCCATGTCGCGCGCGGTGGTCTGTGCCGGCAGGCAGGTGCCCACGTTGCGGCCCAGCCGCAGGATCGTCGCTCGGTCGCAGAGCGCGCGGATTTCCTCGAGCTTGTGGGAGATGTAGAGGATCGCCACGCCCTCGGCGGTGAGCGTGCGCAGGGTGGCGAAGAGGATTTCGACCTCTTGCGGGGTGAGCACCGAGGTGGGCTCGTCCATGATGAGCAGGCGCGGCTCTTGCAGGAGGCAGCGCACGATCTCGACCCGCTGGCGTTCGCCGGCCGACAGGTCACCCACGGTGCGGTAGGGATCGAGCGGCAGGCCGTAGGTTTCGCTGACCTCGCGGATACGCCGGGTGAGGTCGCGCATCGGCGGCGGGGTTTCCATGCCGAGCGCGATGTTCTCGGCCACGCTGAGCGCGTCGAAGAGCGAAAAATGCTGGAACACCATCGCGACCCCGGCGGCGCGGGCCGCGCGCGGCTCGGACGGGGCGAAGGGCATGCCGCGCAGCGTCATGGTGCCGGAATCGGGTTTGACCAGCCCGTAGATCATCTTGACCAGCGTGGATTTGCCCGCGCCGTTCTCGCCCAGGAGCGCGTGCACCTCGCCTTCGGCGATGTCTAAGGACACGTCGTCATTGGCGACGACCCCGGGATAGGCCTTGGTCAGTCCCGAGATGGCAAGCAGGCTGGCAGTCACGCGGTTCGGTCCCTGGTGGCGCTGTGGTGGCGGCTGCCCGATGACTAGCGCAGGCACGCCATGATGGGCAATGGCCTGTGCGGCATTTCCGCTGCGGCAGATGGGCCGGTGCCCGCGATCTGGGCGAAAAGGCCGGGCCGGGCCGCGATCGCGTCTTCCGTGGCAGGGTCCGGGCGGGTAATCATGGCGCCATGAGCAGTGAC
>JAASSQ010000115.1 GCA_021767845.1 Roseovarius sp.
ACCGAGCAGCGCCACCCCGATCTGCCCGGCGACACCGCCTTTGTCGAGCTGCGCCGCGTCATGACCCAACTGACCCCGCGCGACGCGGAACTTGCGGCGACGGCCAAGGCGATCCTGGGCTGGCACGCGTCGCACCGGTTCTGCGCGGTCTGCGGCGCGCAGAGCGAAATGGCGCAGGCCGGGTGGCAACGGCTGTGCCCGTCCTGCGGCGGCCGCCATTTCCCGCGCACCGACCCGGTGGTCATCATGCTGGTGACGCAGGGCGACACCGTCCTGCTGGGCCGCTCGCCGGCATGGCCGGAGGGGATGTATTCGCTGCTGGCCGGCTTCGTGGAGCCCGGCGAGACCATCGAGGCGGCGGTGCGCCGCGAGGTGTTCGAGGAAACCGCGGTCCGGGTCGGTGCGGTCGAATACCTGGCCAGCCAGCCCTGGGCCTACCCCTCGTCGCTGATGATCGGCTGTCACGGCGTGGCCACCAGCCGCGAGATCACCATCGACCCGGTCGAGATCGAGGACGCGAGATGGTTTACCCGGCAGGAGGTTCTGAGCGCCTTTGCGGGCGAGCATTCCTTCCTGTCGGCGGCGCGGTCGGGGGCGATCGCGCAATTCCTGCTGCGCAACTGGCTTGCGGACAGGCTTGATTGACGCGACAATCGCGCGCGACACTCAGACACGCTGTGCAACAGTGGGATAAAAGGCGGGGAGGCAGGTATGAAGATGAGCGCGCGCGAGGATGTCGAGGCCCCGATCGCCTTCGTCTACGAGCAGATCACGGATTTCGCGGCGTTCGAGCGCAAGGCCATGCGCCGGGGCGCCGAGGTGCAGCGCGTCGATACGCTGAGCACGCCGGGGCCGGGCATGGCCTGGGACGTGGATTTCACCCTGCGCGGCAAGCACAGGAAGGTGCAGATCGCGCTGGCCGAACTTGACCCGCCCAACGGGCTGACCATCACCTCGCGCTCGCCGTCGATGGGCGGTCAGTTGGTGGTTGACCTGGTGGCGCTGTCGCGCAACCGCACGCGGATGAGCCTTGAGATGGACCTGCTGCCCAAGACACTGTCCTCGAAACTGTTGGTGCAGTCGATGAAGCTGGCGCGCAGGAACCTGACCCGCCGCCTGCGCAAGCGCCTGGCGCAATATACCGTTGAGCTGGAGGAACGCTACAAGGGCGGCGCGGCCTGAGCGGGCCGCGCGTCCGGCGCGACGCGCCTCAGTGGCGGCGCGGGTCGGCGGGGTAGACTCCGAGGATATTGATCTCGGAGGTGAAGTAATCCAGCTCGTCCAGCGCGCGTTTCACGGCCGGGTCGTCGGGGTGGCCCTCGATATCGGCATAGAACTGCGTCGCGGTGAACGTGCCGCCCAGCATGTAGCTTTCCAGCTTGGTCATGTTGACGCCATTCGTCGCGAACCCGCCCATCGCCTTGTAAAGCGCGGCGGGGATGTTGCGGACCTCGAACACGAAGCTGGTCATCATACCGTCATCGCCCCGGCGGCTGTAATCGGGTTCGCGCGACATCACCAGGAAGCGGGTGGTGTTGTTGCCCTCGTCCTCGATATGGCGGGCCAGCACGTCAAGCCCGTAGATCTCGCCCGCAAGCTCGCTGGCCAGCGCGGCAAGGCCGGGCTGATGCGCCTCGGCCACGTGGCGGGCCGATCCGGCGGTGTCCGCGCCGGTCACGCGGTGGATGCCGTGTCGGCCCAGGAAGTCGCGGCATTGGCCCAGAAGCATGGTGTGGCTCATCGCGTGGGTCACGTCTTCGAGCGCGGTGCCCGGCAGGGCCAGCAGGTTGATATGCACGCGCACGAAGGCTTCGCCGACGATATGCAGCCCTGAATCGGGCAGCAGGTGGTGGATGTCGGCCACCCGCCCGAAGGTGGAGTTTTCCACCGGCAGCATGGCCAGTTCGGCGCTGTGGTTGCGCACCGCTTCGATCGCATCCTCGAAGGTGCGGCAGGGCATCGCCTCCATCTCGGGATGGGTTTCGCGGCAGGCCTGGTGCGAATAGGCGCCGGGCTCGCCCTGGAAGGCAATGCGCTTGGTCATGCGGGGGTCGTCCTGTCGAATGGCCTCGGGTGGATCGTTTGGTCGCGCAAACTACACCTTGCACGATGCAAGGGGAAGCGGATAGATACCGCGCGACGGATACCTAACGGGAAACGGGCACATGTTCGACACGATGACATTCACGAAGGTCATGGGCAGCTTCTGCGGCGCGCTTCTGATCTTTCTCCTGGGCGGCTGGGCGGCCGAGTCGCTTTACCATGTTGGCGGCGGTCACGGCGACGACCACCAGCAAGCCTATGTGATCGACACCGGCGAGGACGACAGCGCCGAGGAAGAGGCCGATACCGGCCCCAGTTTCGCCGAGCTTTACGCCTCGGCCGACACCGGCAAGGGCGAGCGGGTCTTCAACAAGTGCCGCGCCTGTCACCAGCTTGACGAGGGGGCGCACGGCACCGGCCCGTCGCTGTACGGTGTGGTCGGCAAGGATGTCGGCTCGGCCGACGGGTTCGGCTATTCCGGCAGCCTGAAGGCCGTGGCCGATGTCTGGACGCCGCAGGAACTGGACGCCTTCCTCGAGAATCCCAGCGGCTACGCCCCCGGCACCACCATGGGCTTTGCCGGCCTGTCCAAGCCCGAGGACCGCGCCAATGTCATCGCCTACCTGGACATGACCGATGGCGACATGACCGAGGTGGCCGCCCCCGCAGAGGAAGAGGCCGCCGCCGAGCCGGCCACCGAAGAGGGTGCGACCGAAGAAGCCGCCACCGAGGACGCCGCCGCGCAGGAGCCTATGGCCGAGGACGGGCAGGACGCGGAAACCGCGGCGCAGGAAGTGACCGCCGAGGAGCCTGTCTCGGACGAGGTGGCCGCGACGCCCGCCGCCGAGGCCGAGGCCGAGGACGTGACCGAGGATGCAACGGCCGAGACGGATGCCGGTGCCGGGTCGGAATTCGCGCAGATGGTCGCCGCCGCCGATCCCGCCGATGGCGAGAACCTGTGGCGCCGCTGCCAGGCCTGCCACAAGCTGGAGGAAGGCGCGAACGGCGTCGGCCCGCATCTTTACGGCATCGTCGGGCGCGACATCGCCAATGTCGAAGGCTTCCGCTATTCCAAGGCGCTCGAAGAGCTGGACGGCGCCTGGACGGTCGATGAGCTGGACGCCTGGCTGGAAGATCCGCGCGGCTATGCCCCGGGCAACAAGATGAGCTATTCCGGCATGCGCAAGGCCGAGGATCGCGCCGCGCTGATCGCCTACATGCAGAGCGTCAGCAACTGATCCCCGGCCCGCCCGGACCATCCGCAAGCCGCCGCCCCGACCCGGGCGGCGGCTTTTTCATGCCGGGCGCACGCGAATTTGCGCGTTCCATGCTTGAATGTGGGCGGGCGGCTTCATACGCTTGCCAAAACCGGCGGGCACGCCACATTCCAATGCGTCTGACAAGGAGAACGGCATGACCGGACACCGCAACCGGGCAAGCGCCCGGGCGATGCCCCTGAGCGCCCCGCGCCTGGCGGTCCTGGCCCTGATGGGGCTGATGATCGCCACGCTTCTGGCCCACGCGGCCCGCGCCGAGGACGAGATCATCCGGTCACATGGCTATTCCTATTACGGCGACCTGAGCTATCCGCCGGATTACGAGCATTTCAGTTACGTCAACCCGGATGCGCCCAAGGGCGGGGAAATCTCGCTCTATGCGCCCGGCACCTTCGATTCGATGAACCCCTATTCGCGCAAGGGCCGGGCCGGCACGCTGTCGTGGATGGTCTATGAAAGCCTGCTGGGCGAGATGCCCGCCAGCGGCGGCCCCGCGCCGGCGGATGTCTATGGCGAGATGTACGGGCTGCTGGCCGAAAGCCTGGAATACGACGCTGGCAAGACCTGGGTGATCTTCCACATGCGCCCCGAGGCGCGGTTCGCCGATGGCACGCCGGTCACGGCGCATGACGTTGTCTTTTCGCACAACCTGTTCCTGGAACAGGGCCTGCCGTCCTATGCGCAGGCGGTCAGCCGCCGGGTGAAAAGCGCCGAGGCGCTGGACGATCACACCGTCAAGTTCACCTTCGCCGAGGGCATCTCGCGCCGGTCGCTGATCGACCAGGTGGGCTCCACCCCGGTCTTTCCCAAGCACTGGTACGAGGAGACGGGCGCGCGGCTGGACGAACCGCGCCTCGAGGCCGCGCCGGGATCGGGCCCCTACCAGGTGGCGAGCTACGACGTGAACCGCCGGATCATCTACAAGCGCAACCCGGATTACTGGGGCTGGGATCTGCCGATCAACCAGGGCCGGCACAATTTCGATACCATCCGCATCGAGTATTTCGCCGATGACAGCGCCGCCTTCGAGGCGTTCAAGGCCGGGGAATATACCTTCCGCTCGGAAACCAATTCCAAGAAATGGGCGACCGGATACGATTTCCCCGCCGTGCGGCAGGGGCATGTCAAGCTGGAGGAATTGCCCGACGGCACGCCGCCCACGCCCAACGGGATCGTCTTCAACCTTGGCCGCGAGGTTCTGCAGGACAAGCGGGTGCGCCGCGCGATCGCGCTGGCTTACAATTTCGAGTGGACCAACGAGTCGCTGCAATACGGCCTGTTCGAGCAGCGCCATTCCTTCGTCCAGGACACGCCCCTGCAAGCCGAGGGCGTGCCCGAGGGCGACGAACTGGCGCTGCTGGAATCGCTGGGCGACGTGGTGCCCGAGGACATGCTGACCGAACCGGCCGTGCGCGCGCACGAATCGAACGGCAGCCGCCTGAACGACCGCCGCAACCTGCGCCGGGCGATGAAGCTCTTGGACGAGGCCGGCTGGACCGTGGGCGAGGACGGCAAGCGCCGCAATGCGAAAGGCGATCTGCTGACGCTGGAATTCCCGATCCCGTCCTCGGCCTCGGCCACGCTGGGCGCGGTGGTGGAAAGCTTCGTCAGCAACCTGAAGCTGATGGGCATCGACGCGCGGTTCGAAAGCATCGACCCCTCGCAATACACGATGCGCAACCGCGACCGCGACTACGACCTGGTGTTCGACAATTACACCAGTTTCCTGGGCGCGGGCACCGGGCTGATGCAACGCTTCGGCAGCCAGGAGGCCGAGTTCAGCCTGTTCAACCCCGCCGGCCTGGCCAGCCCGATGGTCGATGCGATCATCAACGCCGCGCTGGAGGCCGAGACCCGCGAGGAAGAGGCCACGGCGCTGACCGCGCTGGACCGGGCGCTGCGCTATGAATTCTTCATGGTGCCGGTCTGGTACAATGACAGCAACTGGGTGGCCTACTGGGACATGTACGAACATCCCGAAGAGATGCCCCCCTATGCGCTGGGGGTGCTGGATTTCTGGTGGTTCAACGCGGACAAGGCGCAGGCGCTGAAGGAGGCGGGCGCGCTGTGATCCCCGTGACCCGCGAGAGTGCACCGGGCAAGACCGCGCGCGGCACCGCGCCGCGCCGGCAGGAGGCTGTCTGAATGGGGGCCTATATCCTGCGGCGGCTGCTGTTGATCATCCCCACGCTGCTGGGAATCATGGTCATCAACTTCGTGCTGGTCCAGTTCGTGCCCGGCGGGCCGGTGGAGCAGGTGATCGCCAACATGCAGGGCCAGGGCGACGTGTTCGAAAGCTTCGCCGGATCGGGCGCCGACGCGGGCCAGGACACCACCACGGGCGGCGGCACCGATCAATACGTGGGCGCGCGCGGGTTGCCGCCCGAGCTGATCGAGGAGCTGGAACGCCAGTTCGGGCTGGACAAGCCGCCGCTGGAGCGGTTCTTCAACATGATGTGGAATTACATGCGCTTCGACTTCGGAGAGAGCTATTTCCGCAAGATCGAGGTCACCGACCTGGTGCTGGAGAAGATGCCGGTCTCGATCAGCCTTGGCCTGTGGTCCACGCTGATCGCCTACCTGATCTCGATCCCGCTGGGCATCCGCAAGGCGGTGCGCGACGGCTCGTCCTTCGACACCTGGACCAGCGCCATCATCATCGTGGCCTACGCGATCCCGGCCTTCCTGTTCGCCATCATGCTGCTGGTGCTCTTTGCAGGGGGCAGCTATTTCCAGCTGTTCCCGCTGCGCGGGCTGACCTCGGACAACTGGGAGCAACTGACGCTCTTCGGCAAGATCGTGGATTATTTCTGGCACATCACCCTGCCGGTCGTGGCCTCGACCATCTCGGCCTTTGCCACGCTGACGCTGCTGACCAAGAACAGTTTCCTGGACGAGATCAAGAAACACTACGTGATGACCGCCCGCGCCAAGGGGCTGAGCGAGGGAAGGGTGCTTTATGGCCATGTCTTCCGCAACGCGATGCTGATCGTGATCGCGGGCTTCCCGGCGGTGTTCATCGGCGTGTTTTTCGGCGGGTCGGTCCTGATCGAGACGATCTTCTCGCTGGACGGCCTGGGGCGGCTGGGCTTCGAGGCGGCGGTCGGGCGCGACTACCCGGTGATGTTCGGCACGCTGTTCCTGTTCGGGCTGATCGGGCTGGTCGTCAATATCCTGAGCGACCTGATGTACGTGCTGGTCGATCCGCGCATCGACTTCGAAAAGCGGGAGGGCTGAACGATGCGGAAGCGCGCGATACCGTCCTGCGCCGCGATCCTGGGGGCGCTGCCCCCGTCGCCCTTGCGGGCGACTCCCCCGAGGTATTTCTCGCCAGATGAAGCGGGGGCGCGGCCATGATCCGGCTGTCGCCGCTCAACCAGCGCCGCTGGCGCAATTTCAAGCGCAACAAGCGCGCGTTCTGGTCGCTGATCGTCTTCTCGGTGATCTTCACCATCACGCTCTTCGCCGAGTTCGTGGCCAACGACAAGCCGATCCTCGTGCAGTATCGCGGCGAGTATTACACGCCGATCTTCAACTTCTATCCCGAGACCGCCTTCGGCGGCGATTTCGAGACCGAGGCGATCTATCGCGACCCGGAGGTGCAGTGCCTGATTGCATCGGGCGGGTTGGATGCCTGTTTCGACGACCCCGAGGGGGTGATCGCGGATGCGGCCGACGGCGTGGTCGAGGGCGAGGCGATCGAGGCGGGCTGGGCGATCTGGCCGATCATTCCCTACAGCTACGACACCACCGTGGACCGCCCCGGCGCCGCGCCCCTGCCGCCCAACGAGCAGAACTGGCTGGGCACCGACGACACCAAGCGCGACGTGCTGGCGCGGGTGATCTACGGGTTCCGGCTGTCGGTGCTGTTCACGCTGATCGTGACGGGGCTGTCCTCGATCATCGGGATCTTCGCGGGCGCGATCCAGGGCTATTTCGGCGGGCGGCTGGACCTGATCTTCCAGCGGATCATCGAGATCTGGGCCGCGACGCCGCAGATCTACGTCATCATCATCCTGTTCGCGATCCTGCCGCGCAGTTTCTGGCTGCTGGTGGCGATCACGGTGCTGTTCGGCTGGATGGCGCTGGTGGGCGTGGTGCGGGCCGAGTTCCTGCGCGCGCGCAACCTGGAATACGTGCGCGCGGCCAAGGCGCTGGGCGTCAGCAACCTGACGATCATGTTCCGCCACATGCTGCCCAACGCGATGGTGGCCACGCTGACCATGCTGCCCTTCGTCATCACCGGCACGATCTCGTTGCTGGCGGGGCTGGATTTCCTGGGCTTCGGCCTGCCGTCGAGCGCGCCCAGCCTGGGCGAGCTGACCTTGCAGGCCAAGCAGAACCTGCAGGCGCCGTGGCTGGCCTTCACCGCGTTCTTCGCCTTTGCCATCATGCTGTCGCTGCTGGTCTTCATCTTCGAAGGCGTGCGCGACGCGTTCGACCCGAGGAAGACCTTTGAATGAGCGTTCTGACGGTAAAGGATCTGAGGGTCGGGTTCAGCCAGGACGGCCAGGTCGTGCAGGCGGTGCATGGCGTGTCCTTTTCGGTGGACCGGGGCGAGACCGTGGCGCTGGTGGGCGAGAGCGGGTCGGGCAAGTCGGTCACGGCATTGAGCACCGTGTCGCTGCTGGGCCCGGCGGCGCAGGTCAGCGGCAGCGTGACCTATGACGGGCAGGAGATGATCGGCGCGCCGGACAAGCGGCTGCGGCAGGTCCGGGGCAACGACATCAGCTTCATCTTCCAGGAGCCGATGACCAGCCTGAACCCGCTGCACACGCTGGAAAAGCAGATCACCGAGTCGCTGGAACTGCACCAGGGCCTGACCGGCGACGCGGCGCGCGCACGCATCATCGAGTTGCTGGAGCGGGTGGGCATCCACGATGCCGAAAGCCGGCTGACGGCCTATCCCCACCAGTTGAGCGGCGGGCAGCGCCAGCGCGTGATGATCGCCATGGCGCTGGCCAACAAGCCCGACATCCTGATCGCGGACGAACCCACCACCGCGCTGGACGTGACGATCCAGGCGCAGATCCTGGACCTGCTGGCCGAGCTGAAGCGCGAGGAGGGGATGGGCCTGCTGTTCATCACCCACGATCTGAACGTGGTCAGCCGCATCGCCGACAAGGTCTGCGTGATGAAGGATGGCCGCATCGTCGAGGCCGGCCCGACGCGCGAGATCTTCGACAATCCGCAGCACAGCTATACCCGCAAGCTGCTGGGCGCGCGGCCTTCGGGGCGGCCGGACCCGGTGCCCGACACGGCGCGCGAACTGGTGCGGACCGACGGGCTGCGCGTGTGGTTCCCGATCCAGCGCGGGTTCCTGCGGCGCACGGTGGGCCATGTGAAGGCGGTGAACGAGGCCACGATCAGCGTGCGCGCGGGCGAGACGCTGGGCATCGTCGGCGAAAGCGGCTCGGGCAAGACCACGCTGGCGCTGGCGATCATGCGGCTTATCCAGTCCGAGGGCGGGATCACCTTTGACGGCGAGGACGTGCATGGCTGGTCCACGCGGCGGCTGCGCAAGCGGCGGCGCGACATGCAGATCGTGTTCCAGGACCCCTTCGGCTCGCTCAGCCCGCGGATGACGGCAGAGGAAATCATCTCGGAAGGCCTCGGCGTGCACCGCATCGACAGCGACAAGTCGAAGCGCG
>JAASSQ010000116.1 GCA_021767845.1 Roseovarius sp.
CGGATCGCGACATGCGCCTCGCCGTATTCCAGCCGGAACAGGCGGTCCCCGGTCAGGTAGCGCACCACCAGGTCGGGGTAATCGGCCTGGAACTCGGCCAGCACCGGCACCAGAAGGTGACTGAACCCACCAAGCGAGGTCACGACCAGTTCGCCCGACACGTCGTTGCCGCGCCCCTTGATGCGGCCTGCAAGCTGCGCGAACTGGTCATCGGTGGCCTGCGCCACGCGCAACAGGTCGGTGCCCGCCTCGGTCGGGGTGTAGCCGCGCGCATGCCGCTGGAACAGCTTGACGCCCAGCCGGTCCTCCAGCGCGTCGATATGGCGGATGACCGTGGCGTGATGCACGCCCAGCACCTCGGCCGCGCCGCTGACGGTGCCAACCTTGGCTACGTTATAGGCGGTGCGGATCTCGTCCCAGTTGTCCATCTTCGGCCCTTCCCTGCGCGCAAACGGTCGCGTTGTGCATTCCTCAACAGACACTGTTTCCCACAGAAGATTGAGTTTGAAAAGGCACAGGGTATGTCACTGCCAGCACCCCCGCATCCCGCATCACAGGAGACTTCCCATGCCCCGCACCGTTCTGCGCCTCGACGCTTCCGCCCGCAAACAAGGCTCGGTCACCCGCGACCTGACCGCCCGCATCACCGCCCGGCTTGACCCGGCCACCATCCTGCATCGCGATCTGGCCGACGATCCCGTGCCGCAACTGACCGAGGATTGGGTGATCGCGAACCTCACGCCCGAGGGCGACCGCACCGCCGCGCAGGCCGACACGCTGGCCCTGTCCGACCGCCTCATAGGCGAGCTGCGCGCCGCCGACACCATCGTGATCGGCCTGCCGGTCTACAATTTCGGCCTGCCCGCCGCGCTGAAGGCATGGATCGACCACGTGGCACGCGCCGGCGTCACCTTCCGCTATACCGCCGATGGCCCCGAGGGGCTGCTGACCGGCAAGCGCGCGATCGTGGCGATGGCGTCGGGCGGCACGCCCGCCGGGGCGGGGATCGACCACGCCAGCCCCTACCTGCGGCATGTCCTTGGCTTTCTGGGCATCACCGACGTGACCCTCGTGGCCGCCGACCAAATGGCGCTCGATGCCGATGCCAGCCTTGGGCGCGCGCTGGACCAGATCGCGGACCTGCCGCCCGCGGCCTGACCGGCGCGCGCACCCAGATCGGCCCCGGCATCGCCCCTGCTTTGCCCAAGCATATTGACTCCGGTCCGCGGGCGCTTTAATGCGCCTGCATTGTTCCGGGAGTCCGTCAAGCTTCCGGTCCCATGGCCGCAAGGCCGGGATCGCCCCCCGTCAGCGAGTTTCGCCCACGGGGGCAATTGGCATATGGGCCGGTCCCTCTTACCTTGGGGCCAGATGCAACGGGCGGCAACGAAGGAGCGCTTGGGATGTTTGAAAACCTGTCAGACCGCCTGTCCGGCGTCCTCGACCGCCTGACCAAGCAGGGCGCGCTCAGCGAAGAGGATGTCAAGACCGCCCTGCGCGAGGTGCGCGTCGCGCTGCTGGAGGCGGACGTGTCGCTGCCCGTGGCGCGCAGCTTCATCAAGAAGGTGCAGGATCAGGCCACCGGCCAGGCCGTGACGAAATCGGTCACGCCGGGTCAGCAGGTGGTCAAGATCGTGCATGACGCGCTGGTCGAAACCCTGTCGGGCGAGGGCGAGCCCGGCGCGCTCAAGATCGACAACCCGCCCGCCCCGATCCTGATGGTCGGGCTGCAGGGCTCGGGCAAGACCACGACCACCGCCAAGCTGGCCAAGCGCCTGAAAGAGAAAGAGGGCAAGCGCGTCCTCATGGCCTCGCTCGACGTGAACCGCCCGGCGGCGATGGAACAGCTTGAAATCCTGGGCAAGCAGATCGGCGTCGATACCCTGCCCATTGTCAAGGGCGAGGATCCGGTCGCCATTGCCCGGCGCGCCAAGACGCAGGCGGGGCTTGGCGGCTATGACGTGTACATGCTGGACACCGCCGGCCGGCTGCATATCGACCAGGAGCTGATCCAGCAGGCCGCGCAGGTGCGCGACGTGGCCAACCCGCGCGAAACCCTGCTGGTCGTCGATGGCCTGACCGGGCAGGACGCCGTGAACGTGGCCGAGGAGTTCGACGACAAGATCGGCGTGTCGGGCGTGGTCCTGACGCGGATGGACGGCGACGGGCGCGGCGGCGCGGCGCTGTCGATGCGCGCCGTGACCGGCAAACCGATCAAGTTCGTGGGCCTCGGCGAGAAGATGGACGCGCTCGAAACCTTCGAGCCCGAGCGCATCGCCGGCCGCATCCTCGGCATGGGCGACATCGTCAGCCTTGTCGAAAAGGCGCAGGAAACGCTGGAGGCCGAACAGGCCGAGCGCATGATGAAGCGGTTCCAGAAGGGTCAGTTCAACATGAACGACCTGAAGATGCAGCTTGAACAGATGCAGAAGATGGGCGGCATGGAAGGCGTGATGGGCATGATGCCCGGCATGGGCAAGATGGCCAAGCAGATGGAAAGCGCCGGGATCGACGACAAGATCCTGGGCCGCCAGATCGCCCTGATCCAGTCGATGACCAAGAAGGAACGCGCCAACCCCAAGATCCTGCAGGCCAGCCGCAAGAAGCGGATCGCCAAGGGCGCGGGGCTGGAAGTGTCCGAATTGAACAAGCTTCTCAAGATGCAGCGCCAGATGGGCGACATGATGAAGAAGATGGGCAAGATGGGCAAAGGCGGCATGCTGAAACAGGCCATGAAGGGCATGTTCGGCAAGGGCGGCCCCAGCCCCGAAGAGATGCAGGGCATGGATCCCAAGGCGCTGGAACAGGCGGCCCGCCAGATGGGCGGCGGGATGCCCGGCATGGGCGGCGGCAAGGGCCTGCCCCCCGGCCTGTCCGGGTTCGGCAAGAAGAAGTGATGCCGATGATGCGAGTTTATCAGTTTCCGGGCCGTGCCCCGCAGGCGCCCCGCGCCATCCCCCGCAACCGCGCCGGGAGGGGCGTCTGACATGCCGACCAGCACCATCCCCGTTCTCGAAACCCGGCGGCTTGTCCTGCGCGGCCCCGAGCCCGAGGACTACCCCGATTTCAAGGCCACGTTCTCGTCCTACCGCTCGCGCTTCATGGGCGGGCCGCTGAACAAGTACGAAGCGTGGATGCTCTATGCCGCCGAGATCGGCCACTGGAACATCCGCGGCTACGGCATGTGGATGATCCACGACAAGCACACCGACGAGACCTACGGCATGGCGGGCGGCTGGTTCCCCGCCGGCTGGCCCGAACGCGAGATCGCCTGGATCATCTGGCCCGACAAGGCCGGCCACGGCTATGCGCTCGAGGCGACCCACGCCGCGCGGCGCCATTTCTACACCGAGCTCGGCTGGGACGGGGCGGTCAGCTACATTGACCCCAAGAACCTCGACTCGATCCGCCTGGCCGAACGGCTGGGCGCCACCAAGGACCACGACGCCGCCACGATCGACGGCAATGACGCGGTCTATCGCCACCCGTCGCCCGAGAGACTGAAAGGCGGGCAACTCGCCGACGGGATCGAGCTGGAGATCAGCCACTACTGCGACCCGCTCTTCCAACCGAAAGGGTTTCCCATTGACTGACGACGCCACCAAACGCGCCGCAACCCTTCTCGGCGAACACCGCGAGAGCATCGACAGGCTCGACGCGATCCTCGTCTATACCCTGGGCGAACGCTTCAAGCACACCCAGGCGGTCGGCCGCCTCAAGGCCGAACACGACCTTCCCCCGTCCGATCCTGCCCGCGAGGCCGAGCAGATCGCACGGCTCGAAGACCTGGCGAAACGGGCCGATCTCGACCCGGAATTCGCCAAGAAGTTCCTGAACTTCATCATCGCTGAAGTCATTCAGCACCACCGACAGCACCAGTCGTAAGGCGCGGCCCCGCCGCACCGACCACACGCCATTCGAAAAGGAGTATCACCAATGGCCATGAAAATTCGTCTCGCCCGTGGCGGCAGCAAGAAACGCCCCCACTACAGCATCGTCGCCGCCGACTCGCGCATGCCGCGCGACGGCCGCTTCATCGAGAAGCTGGGCACCTACAACCCGCTGCTGCCCAAGGACAGCGAGCACCGCGTCAAGATGAACATGGAGCGCGTGCAATACTGGCTGGACCAGGGCGCGCAGCCCTCGGACCGGATCAGCCGGATGCTGGAAGCCGCGGGCGTGCTGGAGAAGAAGGAACGCTCCAACCCCAAGAAGGGCACGCCGGGCGCCAAGGCCAAGGAACGCGCCGAGGAAAAGGCCGCCAAGGCCGCCGAAGCCAACGCGCCGGCAGAAGAGGCGCCCGCCGAGGACGCCGCGACCGAGGAATAAGCGGGCCGGGGCGCGGGCATGTCGCGTTTCCCTCCCGAGTTCCGGGCCGGTCTGACCGACCTCATGCGGTGGCGGCGCGACGTGCGCCGCTTCCGCACCGACCCGGTGGACGAGGCGGTGCTGCGCACCTGCCTCGACACCTTCCTGCTGGCCCCCTCGGTGGGGCTCAGCGAGCCGTGGCGCGTGATCCGGCTTGAATCCGCGGCCGCGCGCCGCGCGGCGCTGGACAACTACACGCAGGCCAACGAGGCCGCGCTGGCGGGCTATGACGGCGAGCGCGCGCAGCTCTATTCGCAGCTCAAGCTGTCGGGCATGACCGACGCGCCGGTGCAACTGGCCATCTTCTGCGACGAGGCGACCGACAAGGGCGCGGGCCTGGGCGCCGGCACCATGCCCGAGATGCGCCGCTATTCCGTGGTCGGCGCGATCACGCAGTTCTGGCTGATGGCGCGCAGCTTCGGGCTGGGCGTGGGCTGGGTGTCGATCCTCGATCCCGACCGGCTGGCGCGCGACCTCGACGTCGCGCCGGACTGGGCGCTGGTGGGGTATCTCTGCGTCGGCTGGCCCGAGACCGAGGACGACACCCCGGAACTGGAACGCGAAGGCTGGGAAGACCGGCGCGGCACCCTTCCGCTGGAGACCCGATAAGCCATGTTCCGTCCCGTCCGCACCCTGATCCTGATGCTGGTCGTGTTTGTCTCGGGGCTGTTCTATGAACGCTACCAGCACCTCGAACGATGCGAGGCGGCGGGCGGCACGGTGCGCGACGGGCTTTGCCAGGGAGAGACAGGATGAGCGACGACACCCGCATCTGCCTCGGCGCCATCGCCGGCGCCTTCGGCGTGCATGGCGACGTGCGGCTGAAAAGCTTCACCGCCACGCCCGAGGACATTGCCGCCTACGGCCCGCTCGAGGCCGAGGACGGCGCGCGCCGCTTCGAGATCGCGCTGACCGGCCAGACCGCCAAGGGCGCGCTGATCGCCCGGCTGTCGGACGTGACCACCAAGGAACAGGCCGACGCGCTGCGCGGTGTCCGGCTTTATGCCGAGCGCAGCCGCCTGCCCGCCCTGCCCGAAGACGAGTTCTACCACGCCGACCTTATCGGACTGGAGGTGTTCGACACCGGCGGGGCGGCGCTTGGCCGCGTGAAGGCGGTGCTGAACCACGGCGCGGGCGACCTGCTGGAAGTGCACGGGCCGGGGCTGAAATCGACGGTGCTGCTGCCCTTCACCCGCGAGGCGGTGCCGACCGTGGACCTGGCCGCGGGCCGCATCGTCACCGACCCGCCCGAAGGGCTGTTCTGAACCCGGCGCGCCACCGGGGGCGCTGCCCCCGGACCCCCGAGGTATTTTTGGCCAGATGAAGCGGGCGGTCAGAAATTGGCCTCGACGCCGGGGAGGTCGAGTTCCTTGATGAGGTCGCGCAGCTCCTGCCGCGCGGCGACGTTCGAGATGTTGAGCTGCTTGACGCCCACGTCGCGCAGGTCAAGCAGGGTCAGGCCGCGCGGAAAGAGCTCGCGGAAGATGACGCGCTCGTTGAAGCCCGGCGCGGTGCGGAAGCCGATGCGGCGGGCGAGGTTTTCCAGCGCCTCGCCCATCTTCTTCTTGTTGACCATCTGTTGCGCCCCCAGCCGGTTGCGCACCACCACCCAGTCGATCGGCTTCAACCCGGCCTGCGCGCGCAGCTGGCGGGCGTTCCAGACCATCTCGGAATAGACCGACGGGCCGAGGATCTTCTGGCCGTCGCTATCGACATGGGCCAAGAGGTCGAAATCCACGAAACTGTCGTTCAGCGGCGTGATGAGCGTGTCGGCGAGGCTGTGGGCCACCTGGCTGAGGCGGGTATGCGAGCCGGGGCAGTCGATCACGATGAAGTCGCTGTCGGGCTCGAGTTCGGCCACCGCGGCCGAGAGGCGGCGGTCATAGACGTTCTCGCCGGGCTTCAGGCTGTCCTGGTCCACCTCGGGCAGGTCGTGGTAGCGCGGGCTGGGCAGGTCCAGGCCGGATTTCTCGAGGAACCGCTGGCGGTTCGAGGCATAGCGCCCGAAGGTCTTTTGCCGCAGGTCCAGGTCCAGCGCGCTGACCTTGTGGCCCATGCGCGCCAGCGCCGTGGCCACGTGCATGGAGACTGTGGATTTGCCGGCGCCGCCCTTCTCGTTGCCGACCACGATGATATGGGCCATGTCCTGTTCCCCTGTCCCTGCTCCGGGCCTTTTGTGGTTGCGCGCACTCTAGCCCCGGCCCGCGGGATTGCAAAGAGCGTGTTGGCGCGCCGCGCCGGTCTGCGGCGCCTGTGGCACAGGCGGGCGGCGCGACGAAAAACGCCGCCCCCGGCGGGGCGGCGCGGTTGTCTTGCGGCTGTCCCGCGGTGTTCAGAAACCGAGGCCCGCGTACTTGTTCTTGAACTTCGACACGCGGCCGCCTGTGTCCATCAGGCGGGTGCCGCCGCCCGTCCAGGCCGGGTGGGCCGACGGGTCGATGTCGAGCGAGAGCGTGTCGCCCTCCGCGCCGTAGGTCGAGCGCATCTGCACCACGGTGCCGTCGGTGAGCTTGACGTCGATGACGTGATAATCGGGGTGGGTATCTTTTTTCATCGTGCCGCTCCTTATGCCGACTTGTCGGCCTTGGGTTTGTAGGTGGTGTCCTCGGCGATCCGGGCCGACTTGCCCCGGCGCGAGCGCAGGTAATACAGCTTGGCGCGGCGGACGCGGCCACGGCGCACGACGGTGATGTTGTCGATGTTGGTCGAGTAGAGCGGGAACACGCGCTCGACGCCCTCGCCGAAGGAAATCTTGCGCACGGTGAAGGTGCCGGCAATGCCCGAGCCGTTCTTGCGGCTGATGCAGACGCCTTCGAAGTTCTGCACGCGGGTGCGGGTGCCCTCGGTCACCTTGTAGCCGACGCGCACGGTGTCCCCGGCCTTGAAATCCGGGATGTCCTTGCCGAGCTCCGCGATCTGCTCGGCTTCCAGTTGAGCGATCAGGTCCATCGCTTCGTCTCCTATCTGCTTGCGGTTTCACCCGCAAAGGTTGGTGCCGCCTCAGAGCTCTTGGTCTTCGTCCGGGTCCCTACCATGCGCCGCACAGTAAGCCCGCCAGAGATCAGGTCGCCGTTCCTTTGTCAGCCTTTCGGCCTGCCGACGCCGCCAGGTGGTGATGTTCCCGTGATGCCCCGAAAGAAGAATCTCGGGGATCGGCAGGCCCTTCCAGACGGCTGGTCGTGTGTACTGGGGATGTTCGAGCAGACCGTCGGAGAAGGACTCCTCCTCCGTGGACGCCTGATTCCCAAGCACGCGCGGTATAAGGCGGACCGTCGCATCAATCAAGGCCTGAGCAGCGATCTCGCCGCCGGTCAGGACGAAATCGCCCAGGGACACCTCCTCGATACCGTAATGGTCGATCACGCGCTCGTCCATCCCCTCGAACCGGCCGCAGATCAGCGTCGCGCCCGGCCCGCGCGACAGCCGCCGCGCCATCGCCTGGTCGAAGCGCCGCCCGCGCGGGCTGAGATAGAGGATCGGCGCGGCGTCAGGCATCCGCGCGCGGGCGTGATCCAGCGCCCGGCCCATCACGTCGGCGCGCAGCACCATGCCGGCGCCGCCGCCGGCGGGCGTGTCATCGACATTGCGGTGCCTGCCCTCGCCGAAGGGACGCAGATCCACGGCATCGAGCTGCCACAGCCCGCCCTTCAGCGCGCGGCCCGTCAGGCTTTCGCCCAGCACGCCGGGAAAGGCGTCGGGAAGCAGGGTGATGACCTGCGCTGTCCAGGCCTGCGCCAGCCGCGGGGCATGGCTCATCAGCTCCTGCGGCTGCAGGCTGGCGGCGATCGACTTGCGGCCGTGGGATCTGGGCGTGTCACTCATGGCGCATGGCCATAGCCGCCGCGCGGGCGCGAGGCAAGCGTTGCCGGCGCATGCCCTGCCTTCATCTGGCACCCAATACCTCGGGGGAGTCGCGCCGCAGGCGCGGCGGGGGCAGCGCCCCCTACCCCGCCGGCGGCCCGGTGCGCGGCTGGGGCGCATGGCGCAACCGCCGCCGCTGCCGCAGCACCCACAGGTTCGAGGCGAACAGCACCCCGATCACCACCGCGCCCCCGGCCAGCGCCCAGGGGCCGGGGTCCTCGCCGATCACCACCCAGACCAGAAGCGGCGCCAGCACCGATTCCAGCAGGATCAGCAACGCCACCTCGGCCGAGGCGATATAGCGCGGGCCAAGCGTCAGCAGGCAGGTCGACACCGTGATGAACGCCCCGTGCCCCAGCACCAGGGGCCATTGCGCGGGCACCGCCGCGCCGGGATCGGCGAAGGGCCAGACCACCAGCGACGCGCCCAGATAGGCCACCGGAATGGCCGGGATCATCGAGGTCGCCTTGACCCGCCGCGCCGCCGTCATCGCGGCGGCGAAACTGGCCGAGACGCCCAGCGCCACCAGGTCGCCCTGCCACGACGCGCCGTGCGTTTCGCCCGAGCCCCAGGCGATCAGCCCCAGCCCCAGGAAAACCCCCACCATGGTCAGCACCATCCGCCGGCTGATCGCCTCACCCAGGAACACC
>JAASSQ010000117.1 GCA_021767845.1 Roseovarius sp.
AATTCTGCGACCGGCACCGGCAGGTTCTCCGGCGCGGGGCCTTTGCGGATCCGGCCCGACGTATCGTAATGCGACCCGTGGCAGGGGCAGAACCAGCCGCCGACGCCGCCTTCCAGCGCATAGTCGCCGGCATTGCCAAGCGGCACGCAGCCAAGGTGGGTGCAGACCCCCATCTGGACCAGCCACTCGCCGTTCTCGTCCATCGCGCGGTTCTCGTCGGTCGCGGGCGGCGCGCCGTCCAGGTTGTCGTTGCGGGCGATCCGGTCGGGCAGGTCCGACACATCGACCGACCGCGCATCCTCGATCTCGGCGGCGGTGCGGCGGCGGATGAAGACCGGCTTGCCCAGCCATTTCACCGTGATCTGCGAGCCTTCGGAGACGCCCGACACATCCACCCGGATCGAGCTCAGCGCCTGGACATCGGCCGACGGGTTCATCTGGTCCACCAGCGGCCAGATCGCTGCGCCCGCGGTGACGGCCCCCGCGCTTGCGGTTGCATAATACAGGAAGTCTCTGCGGGTGCCTTCGTGTTCTTCTGCGTGGGACACGGGGTCTACTCCATTTTCATAGCCGGTCACGGTCTCCACACCCGTCCGCGGGACGGAATCCCGGAGACCCGTTCGGACCGCTATTTAGCGGGGCGGGGCTAGGCAGTCCAGTGTCCAATTGGCCACGATCCGGTCGGAGCGCGGAAGTGTCGCGCTTGAGGACGACGGGCCTTGGGTGTAATTGGGAGGCAGCACATGCATTCCGCAACCGAAAGCCCTCGCCATGAACACCAGGATCGCAGCCGCCACCCTGCTGGCCGCCAGCAGCCTTGCCGCCCCCGCAGCGGCGGAAATGGAACTCAGCTTCTACCTCGGCACGCAGGGCGTGGACGGCAGCACCGCCTCGGGCACCCTGCCCGGCGGCGTGCCGGTCAGCCGCTCGATGGACTGGGACGGCAAGCCGTTCGAAGCACCGTTCTACTATGGCGGCCGCGCGATCTGGTGGCTGGACAACGGCGTGGGCTTCGGCGTCGAGGGCACCCACACCAAGGCCTATGCCTCCTCCGCCGACCTGGCCGCGCTCGGGCTCAGCCGGTTCGAGCTGTCGGACGGCCACAACATCTTCACCGCCAACGTGATGAAGCGGTGGGAAGGCGGCTTCGGCAAAATGGCCCCGCAACTCACGCCCTATGTCGGCGGCGGCATCGGCGTGGCGATCCCGCATGTGGATGCGCAGCTCGTCGGCTCGCCGGTCCGCACCTACGACTATGAATCCACCGGCACCGCCCTGCGCGCGCTGGCAGGGGTCAAGTATGACTTCACCGAAAGCTGGGCGGTCTTCGGCGAATATCAGGCCACATGGTCCGACAACGACATCACGATCGACGCCCTGCCCGGCCAGCTGCCCGGCAAGATCAGCACCGAGATCGTGACCCACGCCTTCAACGTCGGCATCAGCTACAGCTTCTGAACCCTTTTCCGAACGTCGCGGCACCGCAGGCCGGGAAACCGCAGGTTTTCCTGCCCGGAATTCGCGCGATCACCGACGGCCCGCGTCGCCGCCTACCCGGTGGGTTCTGTCTCCAACATGCTGTCGCGTTGCGAAAAGACCGCGAACCAGTCGTCCAGCGCGTCGTTGCCCTTGCGCCAGCCGCGCGCGTCATGCCGGAAATCCAGATAGCCAAGGGCGCAGCCCACCGCGATCTGCCCCATGTCCAACGGCCCGCGCAGGTGGCTCATCCAGCGCGCGTTCAGAACCGCCACCGCGCGTTCGATCTTGGTCCATTGCGCGTCCACCCAGCTGTCCAGCACCGCTTCGGCCGGGCGCAGCTTGTGTTCGTAAAGCATCAGGATCGCCGCCTCCATGATCCCGTCGGCCGTGGCTTCCAGCGTCAGGGTCTCCCAAAGCCGCCCCTCGGGATACAGCCCCGCCTGCGCCCGCTGGTCCAGGAACCGGCAGATCACCCGGCTGTCATACAGCGTCGGCCCGTCCTCGCGCACCAAGGCCGGGATCTTGCCCAGGGGGTTCGCACTGGCCACCTCGGGCGCCGTGTCGAACGGGCTGGTGGGGGCATCGATGATCTCCAGCGCGTCCCGCTGGCCGGTCTCGTGCAGCAGGACGTGAACCTTGCGCACGAAGGGCGACGTTCCCGATGAGATCAGTTGCATGGGCGGGCCTCCTCCTGTCTGCCGATTGCCAGACTAGGCAGCCCGCGCGCGGTTGGCCAGCCTCACCTGCGACCGGCCCCTCGCCCGGCCCGGATCGGCCCGTTTCAGGGGCGGGCGATGCCTGCGGGGTGGAGTTTTGTACGAAACTTTCCCCACGGCGGGTCAGGTTTGTACGAAACCGGAAGGTAAAATGTACGGTTGGTACGTTTTTCAGGCCGCGCGAAGTTGCTGACCAAGGGTGCCGGTGATCGTGGCCGTCACGATCTGCCCCTCGGGTTGTTCGCTGTCGAAGGCGACCTCGGTGAATTGCTCGGTCCGACCCATCAGCGGGTTTTCCATCAAGATATGGTGGGTGCGCCCCTGCTGCTCGGCAAGATGCTGCGCCACGCGGCGTGCGCCCTCCGCGCGCAGCCGCGCCGCGCGCTCCTTGATGTCACGGCCATGCACCTGCGGCATCCGCGCCGCCGGCGTGCCCGGCCGCGGACTGTAGGGAAAGACGTGCAGCCATGTCAGCCCACATTCTTCCACCAATTTCAATGAGTTGGCAAAGGCCGCCTCGGTCTCGGTCGGGAACCCGGCAATGATGTCCGCCCCGAATGTCATGTCCGGCCTGAGCCGCCTCGCCTCCTCCGCAAACCGAATCGCATCCTCCCGCAGATGCCGCCGCTTCATGCGCTTCAGAATCAGGTCGTCCCCATGTTGCAGGCTCAGGTGAAGATGCGGCATCAGGCGCGGCTCGGTCGCGATCGCCTGCATCAGATTGTCGTCTACCTCTATGGAATCAATGGAAGAAATCCGCAGGCGGGGCAGGTCCGGCACCAGCTTGAGGATGCGCATCACCAGGTCGCCCAGCTTCGGCTCCGCCGGCAGATCGGCCCCCCAACTGGTCAGGTCCACTCCGGTCAAAACCACCTCGTTATAGCCCCGATCGACCAGCCGCTTGATCTGATCCACCACCACACCGGCCGGCACCGACCGCGAATTACCCCGACCATAGGGAATGATGCAAAAGGTGCACCGGTGGTCGCACCCGTTCTGAACCTGCACATAAGCGCGCGACCTTGTGCCGAACCCGTCGATCAGGTGGCCCGCCGTCTCGGTCACAGACATGATGTCATCGACCTGGCAAGCCTCTGTTTTCCCGATGAAATCCGCGGCCATCCCCGTCCAGGTTCCGGGCTGCATCTTCTCGGTATTACCAATGACCGCATCGACCTCGTCCATGGCGGTGAAGGTCTCGGGCTCGGTCTGCGCCGCGCAGCCCGTCACGATCAGGCGCGCTTGCGGGTTCTCGCGCCGCAGGCGGCGGATTTCCTGACGGGCCTTGCGGACCGCCTCGGCCGTGACCGCGCAAGTGTTTACGATCACGGCATTTTCCAGCCCCGCTTGTTGGCTGAGCTCTTTCATCGCCTCGGTTTCATAGGCGTTCAGCCGACACCCGAGCGTGGCAAATTTCGGCGGCTGCGTCATGTCACCGACTCCAGGAAGTCCGCCGTCAGCACCCCGTTGAACACATGCGCCGTCGGCCCCGTCATCCAGACCCCGTCCTCGCGCCACGCAACATGCAAAGTGCCTCCATCGAGGTCAATCCGCACATCGCGCCCCGTCAGCCCCCGCCGCACCGCCGCAACCGCCGTGGCGCAGGAGGATGACCCGGAAGCCAGCGTGACGCCGACACCCCGCTCCCACACCCGCATACGCAGGTGATCGGGGCCGATGACACTGGCAACCTGCACGTTGGTGCGCTCGGGGAAAAGCGGATGATGCTCGTAACGCGCGCCGAATTGTTCCAGTGGCACCGCTTCGGCATCCTCGACAAAGAAGGTGCAGTGCGGGTTGCCCATGCCGGTCGCCGTGGGTGCGCCTTCGATCGGCAACTCAAGGGTCTCCATCGCCTCGGCCAGCGGAATTTCGTCCCACTGGATCTGCGGCGGCCCCATATTGACCGAGGTCAGCCCCTCGCCGGCATCCGCGGCAAAAAGATCACCGCGACCGGTGGTCAGGTGCAGCCTGTCGCGGCCGCTCTCGTCCATCAGATACCGGGCAATGCAGCGCGTGGCGTTGCCGCAGGCCGCCGAGGTCGTGCCATCCGCATTGTAGAAGGTCAGATGCGCATCAGCCGGCCCTTCGGAGATAACCGCCAACTGATCGAACCCGATCCCGCGCCGGCGATCCCCAAGCGCCACGACAAGGGCCGCAGGCAGGTCCACCGCCCGCGCACGCGCGTCGATCACGACGAAGTCGTTTCCCAGCCCGTGCATCTTCATGAAGGGCAAGCCCATGTCGGTTCGCGTGTCCATGGCCGCGCATATAAACCCCGTGCCGGACCGAATCCAGCACCGCACGAAAAAACCGTCAATTTCGGGGTTGACCCTCTGCCCGCCTCTTTCTAGATAGGCCGCCTAGTGGGCCGTTAGCTCAGTTGGTAGAGCAACTGACTTTTAATCAGTGGGTCGCAGGTTCGAATCCTGCACGGCTCACCACTTGCAGACCTTGACTAGGCGGACTTTTGCGGGCTTTGCCGGGTCGTGCCCTGTGCGAAGCGCGTCAAGCCCGTTCGAGCCGGAAGCGCACGTCGCCCACCCCCTCGATCCGGCCTTCCACGTCGAGCCCCGGCTTGACCCAGGGCAAGCCGTTGAGCGATCCGGTGATGACGACCTGATCGGGCTGCCAGCCCCCGCAATGGTCTCCGACGGACAAGGCGAATCGCTTCAGGGTCTCGAACGCGTCGCCACCGGGAACCGCGCCTTCCCCATCCAGCAAAACGGCGGCTCCGGCCGTCAGCCCCCCGCGGGCGCGCGTCACGTCAATGTCCCGCCAATCGCTGACGGCCTGTCCAAGCACGACCGCGCCGTTCACCTGGTTGTCCGCCATCTTCAGATTGGCGTCTGCCGATCCCGGATCGATCAGGCGGGAGTGAACGATCTCGATCGCGGGCAACAGCTCGATCGCACCGCGCAGCCGCGCGGCGAAGTCCGGCGCGTCGGGGTTTGGCAAGGCGGTCTTGAGGCGAAAGGCAAATTCCAGTTCAATCCCTGCCGCGTCACCGCCCGGCACCTCGATCCGAGAGCCCGGCCCGGCAATATCAGCCTGGTAAATCGGCGCCATGACGATCGGCGCACCGGGCGGGCAGGCCACCTTGAAGCCGCCGACCGGGCCATGGATGGCGGCCATTCTTTCTTGCACGTCGAAGGCCTCGGCGCGGCTCAAACCCGCTCCGACCGACACAGGCACCTTCGGGCCGCCACGCCGGGCCGCATCGAGCAGGCGGACCAGTCCCGCAACCTTTGCATCGCCGGGTCCGCCAATACTCATTCCGGCGCGATCACGGCACCGGCGCCGATCATCTGCGCGATTTCGGCCTCGCCATATCCAGCCTCGATCAGAACTTCGCGGCTGTGCTGCCCCAGAACGGGCGCGGCACCACGGATGTTGGCGGGCGTTTCGCTGAATTTCACCGGATGCCCGAGCGATTTCACGTGACCCGCCGTGGGGTGTTCAAGCTCAACGATCATGTCACGCGCGATGGTCTGCGGATCGGCCTGCATTTCCAGAATATCGAGCACCGGGCCAGCCGGAAGGCCCGCCTTTTCCATGCGGTCAAGCCAGGTTGCGGTGGTTTCGGCGGCCAGTTTCGCGTTCAGGATCTCTTCCAGTTCCGAAAGGTGCTGCATCCGGTCATGGTTGTTCGCAAAGCGCGGATCCTCCCCCAGTTCAGGCGCGCCGATCACGTCGAGGAACCGTTCCCAGTTGCGCTGATTGGCGGCCCCCACGTTGATCCAGCCATCGGCCGTTCGGAACGACTGGTAAGGCGCATTCAGGGGGTGGGCCGAACCAAGCGGACCCGGGGCAACGCCCGTGGCGAAGGCGATCGCGGATTGCCAGTAGGTCTGGGTGATCGCGGCCTCGAAAAGCGAGGTATCCACCTTCTGCCCCTCGCCGGTTTGCAGCATCCGGGCGTAGGCCGCGGAAACCCCCATTGCGCCAATGATCCCGGCCGTGATGTCGGAAATCGGCGCGCCGGGCTTGACCGGAGGGCGCCCCGGACCTTCGCCCGTGATCGACATCAGACCGGACATGCCCTGCGCGATCAGGTCGAACCCGCCACGCTGCGCATAAGGCCCGGTGCGGCCAAACCCCGAGATTTCGCAATAGATCAGGCGCGGATTGATCTGCCGGAGCTCGTCATAGCCTAAGCCCAGCTTCTCCATCGTGCCCATGCGGTAATTCTCGATCACCACATCGGCGGTTTCCAGCAGCCGGCGCAGCGCGGTCACGCCCTCGGGCTGCTTGAGGTCCAGGGCGATGCCGCGCTTGTTGCGGTTCATCATCATGTAGGCCGCCGACTCGCCATTGATGTCGGGCGGCACGAAGCGGCGGCTGTCGTCGCCATCGGGCTTTTCCACCTTTATGACATCGGCCCCCATGTCGGCCAGCATCAGCCCACAGGCCGGCCCGGCCATGATATGGGCCAGTTCGATCACCTTCATGCCGGCCAGGGGGCCGGTTGCGGCGGGCGCGCTCATGTCCCCGTCCATTCCGGTTTCTCCTTTGCAAGGAAGGCTTCGAGGCCGCGACGGAAATCGTTGCTCATGTAGCAAAGCTCGATCAGGTCGGCGTCTTCGGCCCGCGCGGCGGCCTGTGTGCGGCGCATCGCCTCTTTCGTGGCGCGCAGGGTCAGGGGGGCCATCTGCGCCAGATGATCTGCCAGGGCCGCAGCCCGCTCCAGCAAGGCCGCCTCATCGGGTAGAACCTCGGACACGAGACCGCAGGATTGCGCCTCCTGCGCATCCATCAGGCGCGCGGTGAAAATCATCTCGCGCACGCGGCCCGCCCCCATCAGCGAACTCAGCCGTGCCAGGTTGGCCGCGGCCAGGCAATTGCCCAAGGTGCGCGCGATCGGGAACCCGAATTTCAGGTTGGCCGCCGCAAGCCGGATGTCACAGGCCCCCGCGATCGCGGCCCCGCCCCCCGTGCACGCGCCGTTGATGGCCGCCACCGTGGGCAGGGGGCACCGCTCGACCGCTTCGAGAACGGATTCGATGCGCGCTTCGTAATCCAGGGCATCCTGCGCCGTGTCGAAGGCCCGGAACTGCGTCATGTCCGTGCCCGCCGCAAAGGCCTTGCCGCCTGCGCCCGACAGGACCACGGCCCGCAGGCTGCCATCGGTGGGAACGTTCTGGCACAGCTCTGCCAGCCCCTCGTACATCTCGAAGGTCAGGGCGTTGCGCGCCTGAGGACGGTTGAACGTGATCCACAGGGTCTGGCCGCGGGTTTCGTGTGTCAGCTCGCTCATGGTGTCCTCACCTGTAGAAATACTCGACCAGGAACAGGGGCACCGACGGAACGTAGGTGCAAAGCAACAGGACCAGCAGAAGAACCCCCACGAACCAGACGTTTACCTTGGACACCTCCCAGATGTTGGCACGAGCCACGGCGCAGGATGTAATCAGCACCGAGGCCACGGGCGGGGTTTGCTGCCCGATCGCCAGGTTCAACGTCACCACGAGCCCGAAATGCACCGGGTCGATGCCCGCCGCCTGGATAAGCGGAATGACGATCGGCACCACAAGGATGATGGCCGCCGCCGAATGCAGGAAAAACCCGATCACCAGGAAGAAGAAGTTGAGGATGAGAAGGATCATCCACTGCTGCGAGGTGATCGACAGAATACCCTGGGCCAGTTCCTGCGGGATCTGCGCCCGCGTCAGGAAACCGCCCATCAGCACCGACGCCGCGACCAGCAGCATGACGACAGCGGTCTGCATTCCGCCGTCCAGCATTGCGCGGCGCAGGTGGGTCAGGTCGATTTCGCGATACCAGGCCGACACGATGATCGCGGCGATCACGGCCAGGCCTGCCGCCTCGGTCGCCGTCACGAAACCGCCGAAGATGCCGCCCAGGATGATGATCGGCAGGCTGAAGGCCGGAAGCGCATCCATGAAGGTTTCGCGCAAGCGCGGGATATTGAACGCTTCTTCGGTCGGCAGGTTGTAGCGCCGCGCAAAGATGTAGGCCACGAGCATCAGGCCAATTGCCCCCAGAAGTCCCGGTACGATCCCGGCGACGAATAGCTGCTCTACCGAGGTGTTGGCCGAGGCGGCATAGAGAATCATCGGAATGGAGGGTGGAATGATGATTGCCAGAGAGGCGGAAGACGATGTCACCGAGGCGGACAATTCCTTGGAATAGCCGCGCTTTTTCATTTGCGGGATGAGAATGGAGCCCATGGCGGCCACGTCGGCCACCGCCGAGCCCGAGATCTCGGCAAAGAACAGCGATACGCCGATATTCACCATTGCCAGACCGCCGCGGATGAACCCGATCAGCGCGGTCACGAAATTGATCAGCCGGTCGGTGACGCCACCCGCGTTCATGATCGCCCCCGCCAGCACGAACATCGGGATCGCGATCAGGGAAAACTTGGTGGAGCCGTCATACATATCGAGCGCGATCGTCACGAGGCTGGAGGGCCCCTCAGAAACGAGCAGCCCCATGACCCCGGCCAAGGCAAGCGCCACGGCAATCGGCACGTTGATGCAAATCATGGCGACGAGGGCCAGGAAAATCGCGAGCATCAGCATCAGGCGCGCTCCTTGTTCTTGTCCATTTCGGCCTCGACCTCTTCCTCGATCTCGGCGTGTTCCAGGGAAATGCCGCGCTTTGTCTTCCACCAATAGTCTG
>JAASSQ010000005.1 GCA_021767845.1 Roseovarius sp.
CAACCGGATCATGTTCCCGATCCGCGATCCGCGCGGGCGCTGCATCGCCTTCGGCGGCCGGGCGATGGACCCCGATGACGACGCGAAATACTACAACTCGCAGGACACCGAGCTGTTCGACAAGTCGCGGACGCTTTACAATCATGCCCCGGCGCGCGAGGCCGCCGGCAAGGGCAAGCCGCTGATCGTGGCCGAAGGCTACATGGACGTGATCGCGCTGTCGCTGGCGGGGTTCGACGCGGCGGTGGCGCCGCTGGGCACGGCGGTGACCGAGCACCAGTTGCAACTGCTGTGGCGGATGGCCGACGAGCCGATCGTCGCGCTGGATGGCGACCGGGCGGGGGTGCAGGCCGCCTACCGGGTGATCGACACCGCCCTGCCGCTGCTGGAGGCGGGCAAGTCGCTGCGCTTTGCCCTGATGCCGGAGGGGCAGGACCCCGACGACCTGCTGCGCGCCAAGGGGCCGGAGGCGGTGCAGGAGGTGCTGGACGCGGCCCTGCCGATGGTGCGTCTTCTGTGGCAGCGCGAGACCGAGGGCCGTGTTTTCGACAGTCCCGAGCGGCGCGCGGCGCTGGACAAGGCGCTGCGCGAGAAGATCAAGCTGATCCGCGATCCGTCGATCCGCGGGCATTACGGGCAGGCGATCAAGGACCTGCGCTGGGAATTGTTCAGCGCGCGCCGCGAGAACCGGCCGGCGTGGAACGGTGGCGGGGCGCGGCGGGGCGGGCGCTGGCCGCCCGCGCCCACCGCCCGGTCCAGCACCCGCGCCTCGCTGCTGGTGGCGTCGGGGGACGGGGCCCATCGGCGGCTGCGCGAGGCGCTGATCCTGGCCACGGTGATCTGCACGCCCGAGGTGTTCGACGAGGTCGAGGGCCAGATCGAGATGCTGGACTGCTCGGACCGCGATCACGAGCGGCTGCGCGCGCTGATCCTGCGGCGCGCGGCCCTGGGCGCGCAGGACCTGCAGGCCGACATCCGCGACGAGATCGGCGCGGAGGCCCTTGAAAAGCTCTTGTCCTTGCCCCATGTCGCGCTTGCACCGGCCGTGCGCCGGCCGGGGGACATCGAGGTTGCGCGCATGACCATCGCCGAGGAACTGGCCAAGCTGGAGGCCGAACGCGGGCTGGATGCCGAGGTCAGCGAAGCCGCCGAGGACTTGACCGGCATCGCCGACGAGGCGGTGACATGGCGGTTGGGACAGGCCGCCGAGGAACGCCAGCGCGCCCTGCGCAGCCAGACCGAGGACCGCACGGAGTACGACCTTGCCGACAATGGCGCGCGAATCAGCCGCGAGGAACGCGAGCGGTTGCAGGCGCTGCTGGATGGCATCACCTTTTCCAAACCTGACCGTTGATTGCCGTTTGGTGAGGAATAGGTAAAGAAAACAGGGTAGAGGGTGTGCGAATCACGAGATCGCGCTAATGATTCGTTCCCAGCGAATCGCCCGACGCCCACTGTTCAGGAGACCTTCATGGCCGCCAAAGACACCGACGACCAGAAACCCGAGGACCAGGAGGCCGAAATCTCGCTCGACATGAGCCAGGCGGCGGTCAAGAAGATGATCGGCGAGGCGCGCGAGAAAGGCTTCATCACCTACGACCAGCTCAACAAGGTTCTGCCGCCCGATCAGGTGTCCTCGGAGCAGATCGAGGACGTGATGTCGATGCTCAGCGAGATGGGCATCAACATCATCGAGGAGGAAGAGGCCGAGGACGAGGACCAGAAGACCACCGCCGTGGCCGAGATCGGCAAGAAGGGCGAGGTCGCGCTGGGCTCGGGCAAGGACGAGAAGCTGGACCGCACCGACGACCCGGTGCGCATGTACCTGCGCGAGATGGGCAGCGTGGAGCTGCTGAGCCGCGAGGGCGAGATCGCCATCGCCAAGCGCATCGAGGCCGGGCGCAACACGATGATCGCGGGGCTGTGCGAAAGCCCGCTGACCTTCCAGGCGATCACCATCTGGCGCGACGAGCTTCTGGGCGAGGACATCCTTCTGCGCGACGTGATCGACCTGGAGGCCACCTTCGGCAACCAGATGGACGAGGAGGGCGGCGAGCCGGTGGTCGAGCCGGCCAACGTGGCCGCGGCGCCGAGCACCAGCAAGGAAGACGAGCAGCCCGAGCTGGATGCCGACGGCAACCCGATCGCCAAGGAGGACGATACCGACGAGGAAGAGGAACAGGCCAACATGAGCCTTGCGGCCATGGAAGCCGCCCTCAAGCCGCGCGTTCTGGAAACGCTGGACCGGATCGCCGAGGACTACGAGAAGCTGAGCGAGATGCAGGACAGCCGCATCTCGGCAACGCTGAACGAGGACGGGTCGTTCAGCGCCAAGCAGGAAGAGACCTACCAGAAGCTGCGCTCGGAAATCGTGGAGCTGGTCAACTCGCTGCACCTGCACAACAACCGGATCGAGGCGCTGATCGACCAGCTTTACGGCATCAACAAGCGGATCATGTCGATCGACAGCGCGATGGTGAAGCTGGCCGACCAGGCCCGCATCAACCGCCGCGAGTTCATCGACGAGTACCGCGGCCGCGAACTGGACCCCAACTGGCTGGACGACATGGCCAAGAAGGAGGGGCGCGGCTGGAAGATGTTCATGGAGCGCCACCCCGACAAGGTGGCCGAGCTGCGCGCCGACATGGCCCAGGTGGGCCAGTATGTGGGCCTCGATATCAGCGAGTTCCGCCGCATCGTGAGCCAGGTCCAGAAGGGCGAGAAAGAGGCCCGGATCGCCAAGAAGGAAATGGTCGAGGCCAACCTGCGCCTGGTGATCTCGATCGCCAAGAAATACACCAACCGGGGCCTGCAGTTCCTGGACCTGATCCAGGAGGGCAACATCGGCCTGATGAAGGCGGTGGACAAGTTCGAGTATCGCCGGGGCTACAAGTTCTCGACCTATGCGACATGGTGGATCCGGCAGGCAATCACCCGGTCGATCGCCGACCAGGCGCGCACGATCCGCATCCCGGTCCACATGATCGAGACGATCAACAAGCTGGTGCGCACCGGCCGCCAGATGCTGCACGAGATCGGCCGCGAGCCCACGCCCGAGGAACTGGCCGAGAAGCTGCAGATGCCGCTGGAGAAGGTTCGCAAGGTGATGAAGATCGCCAAGGAACCGATCAGCCTGGAGACGCCCATCGGCGACGAGGAAGACAGCCAGCTTGGCGATTTCATCGAGGACAAGAACGTGGTCCTGCCGCTGGACAGCGCCATCCAGGACAACCTGAAGGAAACCACCACGCGGGTTCTGTCGTCGCTGACGCCGCGCGAGGAACGGGTGCTGCGGATGCGGTTCGGCATCGGGATGAACACCGACCACACGCTGGAGGAAGTGGGCCAGCAGTTCAGCGTGACCCGCGAACGCATCCGCCAGATCGAGGCCAAGGCGCTGCGCAAGCTGAAGCATCCCAGCCGGTCGCGCAAGCTGCGGTCGTTCCTGGACCAGTAGGGCCGGGGTTGTTCGGATTGGAAAGGGGCCGCGCGGGGCGCGGCCCCTTTCGCGTTTTGTGGTGAAGAACGTGGCCGGCGCCCGCAGGGAGGCAGGACGCTATGCCCAACGAAGGGTCTGGAGGGTGTCTTGGCGGTTTGAGCCGCCGGTCGGTTCTGACGCGGCGCGCGAAATAAAGGGCCGCAGGCCCGCCGCGCGATCGCCGACGCGCCCCCATGCGGCGGCGATTTGACTGCTTTGCGCGCCTAGCCGCAGCATTGTTTGGATTTGGCTGGGACAAAGCGCACCGCGCTTCCGCCGGATCGCCCCCGCGCGCGTCGTCAATCACGCGGCCACCACCCGTGACCATGCCGCGCGGATGGTTTACGGTTCGGGCCGGGATGCGCGGCAGGGCGTCTTGGCCATGCCGCGGCCCCGTTACGCAAGAGATGCAGGAGCCCCATTGCGAGAATGCAGACCCGGTTCACCATCGCCACGCACGGCCAGGGCCTTTACGAGATCACGCGGGAAGTCACCGCCTGGGTGGCCGGGGCGGGCGTGGGCGAGGGGCTGTTGACGCTGTTCATCCGCCATACCTCGGCCAGCCTTCTGATCCAGGAAAACGCCGACCCGGACGTTCAGCGTGACCTGCTGGCCTATTTCGCGCGGCTGGTGCCGCCGGGGGACGATCCGTCGATGGCCTATCTGCGGCACACGCTGGAAGGGCCGGACGACATGCCGGCCCATATCAAGGCGGCGATGATGCCGGTCAGCCTGCAGATCCCGGTGGCCGAGGGGCGCCCGGTTCTGGGCACCTGGCAGGGGATTTACGTGTTCGAGCACCGCGACGCGCCGCACCGGCGGACGGTGGCGGCGCATCTGGCGGCGGGTTGAGCGCGCCGGATCGAGCGAAACGGTCAGCCGGTGGGCATGACCGTCATGTTGCGCAGGTCGGCGCGGCGCGGCTGTTCGAGGGCAAAGAGCACCGCCTCGGCGATGTCTTCGGGCTGCAGCTTGTCGGGCTTGGGCTCGTCGAAGAAGGGGGTATCGACCATGCCCGGCGCGATCACCGTGCAGCGCCCGCCCCAGCCGCGCATCTCCTCGGACAGGTTGCCGCCGAAGCCGTGCACGAACCATTTCGACGCGCCGTAGACCGAGCCGGGCAGGTGGATCTGCCCCGCGACCGAGCCGGTCAGCACGAGGTGGCCCTTGCTGGCCTTGAGCGCGGCGTAGCTGGCCTTGACCGTCCAGAGCACGCCCATGACGTTGATCTCCATCATCTGGCGCCATTCCTCGGGGTCGCCCTCGGCCACGCCCGCGGCATCAAGGCCGCGCCCGGCATTGGCGAAGACCGCGTCGATGCCCTGGAAATGGGTGGCGGCGCGTTCGATGGCGGCGGCGACGCTGTCATAATCGGTCACGTCGCCGGGCAGGGCCAGCGCGCGGTCGGGGCCGATCTCGGAGGCGAGCGCGTTGAGCTTGTCCTGGTTGCGGGCGAAAAGCGCGACGTTCCAGCCCTTGCCGGCGGCGGCGCGGGCGGTGGCGGCGCCGATGCCGGTGGAGGCGCCGGTGATGAAAAGCGTCCTGGCGGTCATGTCATGTCCTTTCGGTTTCTTCCTGTCTCCCCACCGAGGTAGGTGCCGCGGCGCGGCGATCAAAGGGGCGCGGGGTGTGCTTGGCTACCCGTATCTAGCGGTGTCATTTCCCCCCTACCCAAAACCTTGCGGCTCCCCTATAGTGACTGTGGATAAGTGGGCCGCAGACCCACGACGAAGAGGCGGACCAGAAAGGGGAACGGCCGATGCGCTGCCCGTTTTGCGGAAATATCGACACACAGGTGAAGGATTCACGCCCCGCGGAGGATCATGTTTCGATCCGGCGGCGCCGGTTCTGCCCGGCCTGCGGGGGGCGGTTCACCACCTACGAGCGCGTGCAGCTGCGTGACCTGGTGGTGGTCAAGTCCAACGGGCGGCGCGAGGATTTCGACCGCGACAAGCTGGAACGCTCGATCCGTATCGCGCTGCAGAAGCGCCCGGTGGAGCCCGAGCGCATCGAGCAGATGATCTCAGGCATCGTGCGGCGGCTGGAAAGCATGGGCGAGACGGACATTCCCTCGAAGACGGTGGGCGAGATCGTGATGGAAAGCCTCGCGCGGATCGACACCGTGGCCTATGTGCGCTTTGCCAGCGTCTACAAGAATTTCCAGGCGGCCGATGATTTCGACAGGTTCGTGAGCGAGCTGCGCCCGGACGAGGCCATCGCCGAAGCCAAGCAAGCGGACGAGTGAGCGGGGCGGATGCCCGGTTCATGGCCCTGGCGCTGGCTCTGGGGCGGCGGGTTCAGGGCCAGTGCTGGCCTAACCCGGCCGTGGGCTGCGTGATCGTCCGGGAGGGCCGGATCGTCGGGCGGGCCGCCACGGCCCCCGGCGGGCGGCCCCATGCCGAGCCGCAGGCGCTGGCGCAGGCGGGCGCGGCGGCGCGGGGCGCGACGGTTTATGTCAGCCTCGAGCCATGCGCGCATCACGGGCGCACGCCGCCCTGCACCGACGCGCTGATCGCCGCCGGCGTGGCACGTGTCGTGGCCCCGGTGATGGATCGCGACCCGAGGGTGAGCGGCAAGGGCTTCGACCGGCTGCGCGCCGCGGGCATCGAGGTGATCACCGGCATCTGCGCCGAAGAGGCGACGCGCGACCTGGGCGGGTTCCTGCGGCGCGAGGCCGGGGGGCTGCCGCACCTGACCCTGAAGCTGGCGATGTCGCTCGACGGGCGGATCGCCACCGCCTCGGGGGAAAGCCGGTGGATCACGGGGCCCGGGGCGCGGCGCGCGGTGCACGCGATGCGCGCGCGCCATGACGCGGTGATGGTGGGCGCGGGCACGGCGCGGGCGGATGACCCCATGTTGACCGCGCGTGGCATGGGCGTGGCGCGCCAGCCGGCCCGCGTGGTCGTGTCGCGGCGGCTGGACCTGCCGCTGATGTCGCAACTCGCGCAGACCGCGCGCGACGTGCCGCTGTGGCTGTGCCACGGCCCCGACCCCGACCCGGCGCTGGCCGAGGCCTGGGACGGGATCGGCGCGCGGCGGTTCGCCTGCGGCCTGTCGGGACGGCAGCTGGACATGGCGGGCGTGCTGCGCGACCTGGGCGAGGCGGGGCTCACGCGGATCTTCTGCGAAGGCGGCGGCGGGCTGGCCGCGTCGCTCCTGTCGGCGGGGCTGGTGGACGAGCTGGTGGTCTTTTCCGCCGGGCTGGCCATCGGGGCCGAAGGGCTGCCCGGCCTCGGCGCGCTGGGGCTGGAAACCCTGGCCGAGGCGCGGCGCTTCCGCCTGGAGGAGGTCCGGGCGGTGGATGGCGACGCGATGAGCCGCTGGATCAAGGGCTGATCGCCTGTTCGGGGGCTCTGCCCCCGCCGCCCGTGCCGGGCGACTCCCCCGGAGTATTTGTCCGAACGATGAAGCGAGGGATGCCGGGCTTCATCGTTCCCGAAATACTCCCGCCGGAGGCATCCGACAGTGATGCCGGCGGGCGGCTGGCCGTGCCTGGATCACCGCCAGGGCCGGGACCGGCTGGCGAAAAAGGCCCCGCAGTTTCGAACGAAAGCGGACTTGGGCGGGACAACGGAGCGGCATCGCCCCGTGGCAGGCCCCGTGGCAGGCCCGGTGGCGCCGGGGTGCAGATCCAGCTTGCCAAACCGCGTCCAAGCCATGGCGGGTCGGGCGGGTGTCGGACTGTCCGAGACCTCCCCCCGATCTTCCGAAAAGGCAGTTGCTCATTCGGAATACTTGACCACCAGTTCGGGGTGCATCGTGTAGCTGACGGACACCGCGGCCTGACCATCCGAGAAGGCAACGTTCTGAACCGAACTCCTGGCCGACATGGTTCCGGTAATCCAGACCGGATTGAACAGGCCATCGACCTCGATTCCTTGCGGATAGACGACATGCACGATCTGGTTGGCAGGCGGCGGCGGGGTGTGGACACAGGCGCCGACCGTCGCCACCAGCAAGAACTCGGTGGCCTTGCGTCCTTCGAACGCCAGCGGCAGGACGAAGCCGGGCATGCGAACCCGCGCGCCCAGGATATCCTCGTTCACACGGGCGGCATCTGCCTGGCGTTGTTCGATGATAGCGTTCCGCGCCGCGAAGAGCGCATCGACGTCAAGGCCCTCGGCTGTCAGCGTCTCGCGCAGTTTCCGCGTTTCGGCGAACGCTTCGCCGTCCTCGGCCCGATCGCTTCGCATTTCGAAGCGCAGGATCAGCCTGAGCTTGTCCATCTGTTCCGAGGTGAGGCTTTCGAAGGGGTTCTCGATCCGCGTGGCCGGCGGCGCGAGCGTGTCCCACGAAATCGCCCGAGGTTCGACGGCCTGCGCGCCCCCCGACAGAGCGAGCAGGGCGATCAGGCAGAGACATCGTTGGGTCAAGTTCATGGTGCTGTGTCCTCCAGCTGTCATATCCTGACCGACAATCCGTCGGCCAGCGTGGCGCGGTAGACCTTGATGGCGGGAACGAGGGCGGCGGCCAGTCCTGCCCCGAACAGGCTTGCGAGCACCGCCAATTCACGCGCGTCGAAGCCGCGCGTGTCAAGCTGCACGCCGAAGCGCGACGCGAGCACGGGCCCGGCAACGCGTGCGGCGAGGATGAAGATCCCGATGCCGAGGAACAGCCCCGCCCCCGTCAGCACGGCCGCTTCTGTCAGGATCAGCCGGACGACATGCGCCGGGGACGCGCCCACGGAGCGTAGAATGGCAAATTCTCGGCGGCGCGACTCGAGCGTCGCCGACAGCATGACGACCATCCCGATGATGCTGGCAAGCGCGACGGTCCAGGCCATGATCTGAAGGGCGCGTTCGGCGGTGCCGGTGATCCCCCACAGCTCGGTCAGAGCGACGGCTGGCAGAACCGCGCTGAGAGGTTCGGCTGCTCGGTCGTTCACGGCACGCTGCAGTCCCAGAACGCCCGTCCGGTCGGCCAGGCCCACATAGACGGCATTGAGTCTTTCGGGCGCATGGGCATGGCCGTCAGGGTCGCGCCCCCGCGGGTGCGCGTGCTCACCGGTGCCGGCCGCCGCGCGGCTGCCTTCGTCATGATCGTGACCCGTATGCTCCCGATGCTCCTCGTGGGTTTCGTGATCCGCGCGGGTGTTCCGCGGCGGCACCGCGAGTCCGGCGGCATCGAGCGGGTCGGCGTCCGGTGTGCCGTGCGGGGCGTGAATGGCGTCGAAGCCTGCCAGAGACACGATCACCATCCGGTCGATCGCGGTCCCCGAGGGCGCGAGCACGCCGGTGACGGTAAAGGGCGCGTCGTCGTGCATGTGAAACGAGACATCGCCCGAGCCATGTGCATTGACGATCACCGTTCCCGGTGCATGGCCGAACCGTGCGGCGACCTCGGCGCCGAGGACGGCGCCATCGGCCTGACCTTCGATGAAGAGCGTGCCTGACGCCAATTGCAGCGGCTGCCCGCCAGAGTGTCGGACATGCTCGAAATAGGTCACGTCCGTTCCGATCACGGGATAGCCGCGATGGTTGTCGCCCATCTGGATCGGCACGGCCCAGGCGACCCCCGGCATGTTTTCGAGCCATTCGAAGCTTTCCCAGCTCATCGCGGTTCCCGTTCCCCCGATACCGAAGACCGCTGCCATCAGGATCTGAACCGGATTGCCGCGTGGCGCCACGACCAGGTCGATCCCGGAAGCGGAATTGACGAAGCTGTCGCGCGCGCCGTCGCGCAGTTTCTCGACGCCGACGATCAGCGCGGCGCTCAACGCGATCGCGAAGACGGTCAGCCCGGCGACGAACCGGCGGTTCCAGAGGCTGCGCAGGCTGAAGCCGATCATCGCGTCCCCCCTCGGTCGAGGTCGCGGAAATCGACACTGCGATCGAAATGGCCTTCAAGGCCGCGGTCGTGGCTGACGAACAGAAGCGCCGTGTTCGCGGCCTTGCAATCGCGCATCAGGACATCGAGGAACGCGGTCTTGGCATCGGCGTCGAGCGCCGAGGTCGGCTCGTCGGCGAGGATCAGGTCCGGCGTTCCGATCAGGGCGCGGGCCACCGCGACCCGCTGCTGCTGGCCGACACTGAGGTCGCCCGCCGTCTTGCGGCCCAGCTCGTCGGGGTCCAGGCCCAGGTCGCCCAGCAGCCTGCGAGCGACCGCTTCCGGGTTACCGGCCCTGCGGCGTCGGCGCCGGGAAAACGTGCAGGGCAAGATCACGTTCTCGATCCCGGTCAGCCACGGGACGAGGTTGAACATCTGGAAGACCAGGCCGATGTGGTCGGCCCGGAACCGATCACGCGCGCCGCTTCCGAGGCTGCCGATATCCCGGCCCGCGACACATACCGCACCTTCGGCGACATCGATCACGCCCGCGATCGCGGAGATCAGCGTCGATTTCCCGCATCCGCTTGGCCCATGCAGGAACAGGTTTTCCCCCGCGCCCAAGGCCAGCGCGCCTACGCGGATCGTGTCTTGCCGGGCGCCGGTCCAGCGATGGTCCAGTCCTTCAATCCGCAACATCGGCACAGATCATATCCTTCAACCTTCAAGGGGTTGGACCATGACGTCCCGGGGCAAGCATTCCGTCAGCCGCCCGTGATGCGGAACACCCGTGATGCGGAACAGGAGGGCCGTTGCACCGTCTCTCGGTCTTACAATTGTCTGCCCTGTTGACTTTTTCAACCCATAACTTCAGGGCTTCCAGCCGCAAGGCGCGGCACGGGGCACGCCCCATGGCATCCATGTCTCGGTCGGGCGAGCATTCGGGCCTTCGGCCGTTTTGTCCGTTGACTGAATCAACTCCTGCCGCCAAACTTTCCACAGGAGGCTGAAAATGGCAGTATCGTTGGACATAAGGGACAACCAGACCGTTCATCCCGAGATCGACTCGATTACCGACGCGCTGAGTTTCAAGGTGGCGCGGCTGAACGCCATAAACGATCGTGCGGGCGGGTATTATTTCAGACTTCACCACAACGTCACGCTGAACCAGTGGCGCATCCTGGGTCTGGTTTCGGCTTTCGAGCCGGCCCCATCCCGCGACATCCGCGACCGGCTCTACATGGACAAGAGCCAATTCAGCCGGGTGGTGAACCAACTGATCGAACGCGGCCTGATCAGTGCCGCGCCGCTTGAGACCAACGCGAGCGCGCTGGAACTGCGTCTGACCGAGGCCGGAAGGGAGCTGCACGAGACGTTGTTGCGCTTCACGGCCGAGCGGAATGCGCGGACCGCCTCGGTCCTGACCCCGGAAGAGTGCAAGACGTTGCTGCACTTGCTCGACAAGGTCGGCGATCATGCGGATGCCCTGCTGATGCAGAGGCAGAAAAGAGAATGAACGACGGGGCCGCCGCATCGGTGGATGGCCAAGCCCCCTCGGGCCGGACCGAGCGGCTGGGCCATGCATTGGGCGGGCTGTTTTCGCTGATCGTGATCTTCCTTGTCGCCTTGTTCACGCTCGACGAGGCGACGGCCCGGTTCGGCGCGGTGGCGCTGGCCGTCGTGATCGTGACCCTTGCCCGACCGGCTGCCAGGGGCGCGCGCCTCGGGCGGGCACCGGCGCTCGGGTGGGCAATCGATGCGATGCTGCTTGCAGGGTTCGCGTTCGCGGGGTGGTGGTTCTACGCCGTCAAGGCTCAGCTCTGGACGGGTTTCTACGTTGCCACGCCGTCGAATGTCGCGGCGGGGCTTGCCGGGCTCCTTGCAATACTGGTGCTCACCAATCGTGTCTGGGGGCGGTCGCTCGTCTTTCTGGCGCTTGGGGCCATCGGTTTCGCCTTTGCCGGGCCATACCTGCCCTCCGCCCTGATGCATTTCGGTGTTAGCCTTGGCGATTTCATGCAGGTCGCATGGTATTCCTTCGACGGGGTGTTCGGGCGCACAACCGGTCTGGTGGTCGAGAACCTGCTGATCTTCCTGATCTTCGGGGCCATTCTGGAACGGAGCGGCGCGGGTGCGATTCTCATCCGCATCGCCACCGGCCTTCTGGGACAGGTGCGTGGCGGGGCGGCCCATGCCGCGATTGCCGCCAGCGCGGTGTTCGGCATGATGAACGGATCGGTCGCCGCCAATGTCGCTGGCACCGGCGTCTTCACGATCCCGATGATCAAGCGCCAGGGCTTCACCAAGGATTTCGCCGGCGCTGTTGAGGCGGCGTCTTCCTCGGGCGGGCAACTCACGCCGCCGATCATGGCAGCCAGCGTGTTCGTGATGGCCGACCTGGTCGGCTTGCCGCTGATCATGGTGATCGCCGCCGCGGCGCTGCCGGCGCTGTTCAAGTATGTCGGCTTGTTCGCACAGGTCTATGTCGAGGCGATCCGGCAGGGCATCGACCCTATTCCCCGTGACGAAATCCCGGTTCTCACGCCGCGCGACTGGCTGGTCTCCACCCTGGTTCTCGTGCCGATCCTTGCGCTTGTCGCCGCTTTCGTTTCGGGCGCGTCGCCTGCAATGGCAGGGCTGACGGGGGTGGCGGCCGCGCTGGTCATGGGCCTGCTGCTGAACGAGGATCTCCGCCGCGATCCGCGCCGGATCTGGGAGGCCCTGTGTGCGGGCGGCCTTTCCTCGGCGCGCATCCTGCTTTCGGTGGCGGTGATCGGCATCATGCTGGCCGTGGTGAACGAGACCGGCATCGCCGTTCGTTTCGCCATTGCCATTTCGGTTCTGGGGGAAAACCATCAGTTCTTCGCCCTCGTCATGGCCATGCTCGGTGCACTCGTCCTCGGGATGGGGCTGCCGACGCTGCCCGCCTATCTGATCACGTCGGTCATGATTGCCCCGGCCGTGATCGAGGCCGGGGCGCTGCCGCTGGCGGCCCATATGTTCGTGCTCTATTTCGCGGTGTTTTCCTCGATCATGCCGCCCATCGCCTACGGCTGCTACGTCGCTGCGCCCATTGCCGGGGGCGACCCCTTGCGGATATCCCTGATCGCGCTGCGCATTTCGGTTGTGGGCCTGCTGGTGCCTTACGTCTTCGTCTATGCGCCCTCGCTGCTGCTGGTGGCGGGCGAGTTCGACTGGGCGGAGCTGTTCGCGACCGTGCTGCGCCTGCTGGCCGCTATCTGGATGCTGGCCAGCGGCCTTGGCGGGGCCGATCCCCTGCTGGGGCGCCTGTCGCCGGTCCAGCGGCTGTCACGGGTCGCGATCGGTGGCGCGGCGATCGTCCCGGTCGTCGCGATCTGGGCGCCCGCCGTTCTGCTGTCGCTGCTGGCCGGCGTCGTGCATCCCCGTCTGCACCACCCGACGCTGCCCGCACCACGACCGCCGAGGCAAATGTCATGAGGCGCCCGTGCTCCGGGGCGCTGGCCCGCATCGGCGCGACGGTCCTGGCCGTGCTGCTGCTAACAGGACCGGCGCGGGCGGAGCTTTTCAGGGTGACCTCCATCGCGCCGGGCATGTCGCCATTTGTTGTCAACACGGTGATCGCGAAGGTGGTCAACACGCATGTGGAGGGCGTGGACTTCCAGGTTCGCGCGACCGGGACCGCGACCAAGCACACGCTGGATGCGGCGCAAGGGCGGGTCGATTTCCTGTTCACGTCGCCGGCAATCCACGCGATGATGGCCAGCCGCACCGGCCCCTTCGCGACCATCACCGATGCCCCCGCGCTCGAGCAGAATGTCGGGATGATCTTCTCCTACCAGATCGGCCCCTATCACTATGTCGTTCGTGCCGGGTCCGGGATCGAAAGCCTCCACGACCTGCGGGGCAAGAAGGTTTTCGTCGGGCCGCCCGGAGGGGGCGCGGCCGACGTGGTGCTGCGGGTCATCGAGCAATCCACGGGGCTGACGCCGCGGGATATGGCGTTGCAGGCCTTCGGCTTCGATGCGGCGATCAGCGCCTTCCAGGATGACAAGATCGACGTGATCGTCCTGCCCAGCAACGTGCCCAGCCCCGTCATCCAGCAGTTCGCACTGACCAAGGACATACGGCTGCTCGACGTCGATATGGAGCAGGTCACGATCAATGCCCGCCGTGGGGGGACGATCAATGAAATTCCCGCCGGTGCCTATGGCAGGAACCACGTCAACCCGGCCCCTGTCCTGACGCATGGCGGGATCGTGACGTTCAGCGCCGGCCTGCACGTGCCCGAGGAGGTGGTCTATCGCGTGACCAGGGCCATCTGGGAAAACCTCGATGAAATCCACGGCGCTGCCGAATGGATGCCATCGACAATCAACCGCGATCTGGCCTTGTCGATGATCGCGGGCCGGCTCCATCCGGGGGCCGAGCGTTACTACCGGGAAGCGGGATGGACAATTCCCGCCCCGCTGACTTTCGAAACACGGGACTGAACGCGCCCGGCGGGCCGCAATCCGCCGCGCCATCGAACGATCATGACAGCAAGGGAATCCCCATGAAGAACCCAGCGCAACCTTACCTGAGCCGCCGAAACCTGTTGACCGGGGCCGCCGCCCTCGGCCTGACCGCAGCGATGCCCGGAGCCTTGCGCGCGCAGGCGGCCCCGCCGACCGCGACACTCATCCGCGGCGCCGCGATCTTCGACGGGCGGAACCCGGGGCTTTCGACCGGCTCCGATGTCCTGATCGAGAACGGGATGATCTCGGCCATCGGCCCCGGCCTGTCGGCGGAGGGGGCGCAGGTGATCGACGCGGAGGGCCTGACGATGATCCCCGGCCTGACCGATGCCCATACGCATATCATGTGGCACGACGAGATCGAGGAGCTGATCT
Organism: Roseovarius sp.; assembly: GCA_021767845.1. GTDB lineage: Bacteria > Pseudomonadota > Alphaproteobacteria > Rhodobacterales > Rhodobacteraceae > Roseovarius. The sequence continues at coordinate 14,116 of JAASSQ010000005.1, forward strand.
ATGGATCGCCGCATGAATACACCGGCGCCATGGCGGCAGAGGGCGCCCGGCGCATGCTCATGCGCGGGTTCACCACCGTTCGCGATGCGGGAGGGCCGGCATTCGGGCTGAAACGCGCCATCGACAGCGGCGTGCTGGCGGGACCGCGCATCCTGCCATCGGGCTTTTTCATCTCGCAGACCGCGGGGCACGGAGATTTCGAACCGCGGCTGAATTACCTCTCGCCCTACTTCACCGGCCGGCCGGACCCGGCCTATCTGCGCGGATGGACGATCACCGCGGATGGCAAGGCCGAAGTGATGAAAGCCGCGCGCGAGGCGCTGCGTTACGGGGCGACGCAGATCAAGATCATGGGCAGCGGCTCCATCACCGGTGCGCATGACCCGCTGGACGTGACCGAGTTCACGCTTGAAGAGCTTCAGGCGATCGTCACGGAGGCGCGGAAATGGGGGACATATGCGAAAATCCACGCCTATTCCGATGCCTCGGTCCAGAACGCGCTGAAGGCCGGTGTCCGGTCGGTGGAACACGGGCTCTTCGCATCCGAGGAATCGATGCAGATGATGAAGGACCGCGACGTGTATTTCTCGACCCAGTATCTCACCTATGCCGCCAGCCCCGAGGAAGCGGGCCTGACGGGCGAGGCGGTGCCGAAATTCCTTCAGGCCAAGGCGGGGGCGACCGACGGCTACGAACGCGCCAAGGCGTTCGGGCTCAAGGTTGCCTGGGGCACCGATATACTTGGAACGATCGACAAGGGGCCTGCCCAGTCGCTCGAATTCGTTGCGCGTACGCCGTATTACACGCCGACCGAAATCCTGATGCAGGCAACGTCGGGCAATGCCGAACTTTTCGAGCGTAGCGGCCCCCGCCATCCTTATACGGCCGGTCCTCTGGGGGTGATCGAACCGGGCGCCTACGGTGATCTGCTGTTGGTGAACGGCAATCCGCTGGACGACATATCGCTGTTGACCACCCCAGAGGACTCGCTGACCGTCATCATGAAGGGTGGGGTCATCCACAAGAACACGCTGTAGCGCCCCGCCGGAGCGGACGCTGTCACAAAAGGAATCCAGTCTTGTCTCACGCCTTCTCGCGGCCTGTTGCCACATTCGCTTTCGCCCTGTTGCTTGCGGCGAAGATCACCTTTCCGCAACCGCTTGCGGCGCAGTCCGCGCGCGATACGCTGGCGGGGCCGGATGCCACGTCCACGCTGCTCGATGCCGATGCCGCACCCGCGCAGGCGCCGTTTTCACGCGGCCTGCAGGGTTGGAAATCGGACCTGGCGGAACGCACCGGGCTGGATTTCGGGCTGGATTACAACCTTCTCGGGTATGCGGCCAGTTCCAGCCTCGGCGACGACACGGCCGCGGCGGGCACCTTCCGGCTGTTCGGCAAGTGGGATCTGGTGGGGCGGGACGGGCCCGACACGGGCGGCCTGGTGTTCAAGTTCGAACACAGGCACGCCCTGGATGGTGTGCCGCCGGCGGATTTCGGCACCGAGCTGGGGTATGCGGGCCTCGTGAGTTCCGTCTTCAACGATCAAGGCTGGAGGACGACACATCTGTACTGGGAGCAGAGCTTTGCGAACGGCAGGGGCATCTTCGCGGGCGGCTGGCTTGACACCACGGATTTCGTGGACGTCTTCGCGCTGGCAAGCCCCTGGTCGGGCTTTTCCAACCTCGCGTTCCAGACGGGATCGGGCACCATCGGCGGCCTGCCGGACGGGGCGCTTGGGGCGATGGTGGGAGGTTTTCTTGACGACAATTACTATGCCGTTGCCAGCGTGGTCGATGCCAACGCCGATGCCACCGACATCTTCGACGGCTTCGACACCCTGTTCAGTGAAGGCGAGACATTCAAGTCGCTGGAGCTGGGATGGACATCGGCGGCCGAGGCCTTGTTCCTCGACAATGCGCACCTGACCTTCTGGCAGATCGACGATCGTACGGCCAGCGGCGCAAAGGGCGGCCATGGCGTTGCGTTTTCCTATACCAAGGCGATCGACAACACCTGGTTGCCCTTCATACGCGGCGGATGGGCCGATGGCGGCGGCAGCCTATACGAGGCATCGCTCAGTGCCGGCGTCGGCTATACCGAGAGCCCCGGCAAGAGGCTGACCGCGATCGGCCTGAACTGGAACAGGCCCAACAGCGGTACGTTCGGCGCAGGTCTGGACGAGCAATTCGCCCTCGAAGTCTTCAGCAGATGGCAGGTAGCCGAAGGATTCGAGATTACCCCCAGCATCCAGATCATCCGCAACCCCGCGCTGAACCCGGACAAGGATACGGTATCCCTGTTCGGCCTCAGGCTTCGGGGGGTGTTTTGATGCGGTGCAGGGCCGATGCCCGCCAAGGGACGAGGGCGAAGGCAGGCACGGATGGCACCTTGTTCGGCAAATCGGATACCACGGTCATGGCCCCGGGGCGTGGGACGGCACCAGCATTCGCAACCCGGATCAAGCGAAAACATCACGGAGACAAGACAATGACAGCACGACTATTCGCGGCCTCGGCGATTTTCGCGATTTCATGCGCCTCGGGCAGCGCCCACGCGCAAGACATGCGTGACATCCCGTTCCTGTGCGGCGACGGGCGCATCATCACGGTGAATTTCGCCGATGAGTCCGCGCGGGTCTCGATGGATTTTTCGCTTGACCAACAGCCCTCCGGCTCGGGCTTCGTCTATGGCGGCCCGGCAGGCACGATCAGCGGTCAGGGGCAAATGATCACATGGGAGCCCTCCGGCACGGGTTCGGTTTCCTGCTCGGCCGTGCCGGGCGGTGCGGCGCTTGTCGGAGCGACCTGGCAACTGGCGCACATGGTGTCCGACGGCAAGGAGCCCGTGGCCGCAACCGACCCAACCCGGCACACGCTGACCTTCATGGCCGATGGCCGGCTGCTGTTGCGTGCGCAGTGCAACCGGGGTCAAGGCACGTGGCAGGCCACGCCGGAAGAGCCGGACCAGGGACGCCTCGAGCTCGGGCCCGTTGCACTCACGCGCAAGGCGTGTGCGTCGGACCCGTTTCCGCAGATGGCAATCGACCTCGGGCAAGCCGTTGTCTATCGTGTGAACGGTGACGAGCTTCAGCTCCAATCGGACACCGGGGCAAGCTATGTGTTTCGCACGGCGGATTGAGCATGACCGAGCACAGGCGCATTGCGGTCATGCGGACCGGGCTATTCCTTGCAAGCAGCATCTGGCGGGGCGGACGTGACTCAGGAAAGTGATATGGCAACCGCCGACAAGAGCTCCCGCACGACGGCGGTCGTGGTGATCGGGATCCTGATCGTGATCGCGGGTGTCTATGCGGTCATGGATCGCTACGTGCCAAGCAGCGCACGCGGCATCGTGTCGGCCTATGTGGTGCAGATCGCGCCGCGCGTTTCAGGAACGGTCACGCAGGTTCATGTCGCCGACGACGCGGTGGTCGAGGCCGGCGATCTTCTGTTTTCCATCGACGCCCGCCCCTTCGAACTGGCCGTGCTGCAGGCCGAGGCAAATCTGGCCAGCGCCCTTCAGGAGGTTGACGCATCAAGCGCCTCGCTCGTTGCGGCGCAAGCGGCCGTCACGCAGGCGCGCACGGCGCTGGAGAACACCCGCGCAGACGCCGAGCGCGTATTCCGGCTGGAGGAACGCGGGATCGCCGCGACGGCCCGAGGCGATGCGGCCCGCGCGGCCGTCGCGGAGGGCGAAGCGCAGTTGGAAGGCGCCGAGGCGCGGCTGGCCAGTGCGAAGGCCCAGCTTGGCCCGCAAGGCGAGGACAACCCGATCTTCCAGGCCGCCGCCGCCAGGCTTGAACAGGCGCAGTACGATTTGGCATCCACGCAGGTGACGGCGCAGCATTCGGGTGTCGTCACCAACGTGACCCTGTCGGAAGGCCAGTTCATTGGCGCGGGCAACCCGGCCCTGACCTTCATCGATGCCGAGGCGGGGTGGATCACGGTCGATCTGCGCGAGAACCAGTTGCAGAACGTGAAAGTCGGAGATCCCGCGCATGTTCTCTTCGATGCGCGGCCCGGCGAGATCCACAGGGCCCGCGTTCAAAGCATCGCCTGGGGCATCGCGCCGGATCGCACCACCCGGAACGGCCTCGTGGTCAACCAGACCTCCACGCGCTGGTTCGAACCGCCGCGCAGGATTCCGGTGCGGATCGAGCTGGAAAGCGGCCCCGAGAACTGGCCCGCGAAGGTCCGTGTCGGCGGCAAGGCCCATGCCGTCATCTTTACCGCAAGCACCGCTGGTCCCGTCGCCTTGCTCGCCCGTGGCATGCAGCGCCTGCGGTCCTGGGTCAGCTTCCTGCACTGAGCCGCTCATGCATGTTCCCCCAAGACCCGACGCGACAGAAGATCCCGGGTTCGGCATCCGCCTCGGGCTGACCGGGGCGCTGTCCTTCGCCGCGGTGCCGCTGATGGATCCGGCGATGCCGACGATCATGGCGGCCTTGCCGGTCGGCCTGATCGCGGCACAGCGCAAGGCGTTCTCGCCTGCCAAGGTCGTGCTTGGCCCGGTTGCTGTGTGCTTGATGGCGACCTTGATGGCGTGGCTCGTCACCTGGCTGAACCCGATGCCCGTGGTGTATGCCTGCGCCATGGGGATCATCTATTTCCAGGGTTTCCGCATGATCCTGCGCAGCGGCGCGCCAGCGGGAATGCTGCTTGTCGTGCTTGGCGTGGTGTTCTCGGTCATCGGCATGACGGGCGGCCTGGCTGTCACCGTGATCCGGGACGAATTCTACAAGGCGGCGCTGGTCGCCCTTGTCGTGATCCCGCTGGCCTATGCGGCCGTGCCACCGCGCACGGTCGAGAAACAGCGCGACGATCCCGCGCCCGCGCCCGGCAATACCGGCCTTGGCGCCGCGATCCGGGCGAGCGTGCTCTCGATGCTCAGCTTGTGGCTTTACGCGGTGATGTCGCCGTCCGACATCATGCTGGCGATCATGGCGGCGCTCGTGCTCGTCTTTCCGACGCGTGAGGCGGTCTTTTTCGAGGCCCGTCAGCGGATGCGCGCCACGCTCTACGGCAGTGCGCTGGCGATCGCGGTTCTGGTCGTCTACCCGCTGTCGCCGCATTTGCCGATCCTGCTGGGATTGATCTTTCTCGCCGGACTTTGGGCCGGACAGAAAATGCTGTTCGATCCGCGCCCGCACATGGCGTTTCAGAACGCCTACCCGGCGGCAATGGCGCTGATCGCCGGTGCCCTGTCCACGCAGGATCTGGGCACTGCCGTCCTGTCGCGGGTGGTCCTGACACTGACAGGCGCGTTCACGGCCGCATTCGCGGTGGCCTATCTGGATCAATTGACACGGTGGAGGGGCACGACGCGGCCCGTCCGGTCAGATCGGCCCGCGGACGCCGCAAGCCGCGTGGAGCAATCACGCTGCGATCAGAAGTTGAGAACCCGGAAACCGACCTGAAACGAGAAATCCAGCGGTCGGTCTTCGCCGGCGTAGATGCCGGGTTTGACGAACACCTGCGCATCGCCTCCGAACGCCTTGCCGGTGATCATGCCCAAGGTCACCTGCAGTCCCGCAAACCCCTTGTCCGTTTCCCAGTCGTAGCTGAGCGACGGATCAAGGGTGATGAAATACTTGGGGTCTTCGAGTCGGGGGACATAGTAGAAGTCCAGCGCGGTCCGATTTATCTTGTTGCCAGCGGCATTCCCGCCATCAAGACCCATTGTTTGGACAATGGCCGGGGCAAAGATGTTTCCGTTCTGCAAAAACGCGGCATAGAACGCGCTGACTTCCAGCACATCTTCGCCGTTCCCGATATCGGGACGCGAGGCCGTATCCGCAAAGTATTCCACCGAGTAGGCCAACCCGCGGCGGGCATTCAGGTCAGTCACGTGGATGAACTTCAGACTGATGTCGCCCGTGTCGAAGCTGCTGTCGAAAGGGCCATTTGCATAAGGCAGCGTGAATTCCAGTGCCATGTCCCTGGTGGGCCCGAAGGGCGCCGAGACGGAGGCTTCGAACACGTCGGTGTTGAGGCTCGGGCCGGCATTGACACGGTTGTACTGGTAGGTGAGCGTGGCACGCGTGGTCAGCAGGGTCGGGTTCGTCCCGTTGTTCACTGGCTGCGTGTCTTGAGCCTGAATCTGGGTCGCAAAAGCTGTGGCCAGCAAGGGCATGGCGATCTTGAAACTGGTGTGACGCGACATGGGATCTCTCGCTTTGGAGCAGGGGGCGGAGCATGTGAATGGAAGCGGCTGTTGCAGCTGGAGGTATGCCGCCCAAGGCCGATCAGGACCGCTGCATTTGCTGACGCGAACCTGTCTTCGCCAAGCCTCCAACGGGCACTGACAGGTTTCAGAAGTCGGATCAGTTCATCGTGTTCTTGTAGATCTCGCCATTTTTCATCACGAGAGGGATGTTGGCCCCGCCGTTGCCCAGGATCGAGACATCGTCCATCGGGTTGCCGTCCACCAGGATGATGTCGGCATAGGCGCCTTCCTCGATCAGGCCGAGCGCCCCTTGCGTGTAAGGATTGCGCGGTCCGCTCAATGCCAGGATCTCGGCATTGTTCGACGTGATCATCCGCAGCATTTCGACGTTGCTGAACCACTTTCCGAAGCGTGCCAGAAAATCGGCCTGCTGGTGGTTGGTGGCGGGCGAGAACACGAGATCGGTGCCGAAACCCATCTTGATGTCGTATTGCCTGACCAGTTCGGCGGTGCGCTGCCAGCCTTCGACCACCTGCATGTACTTGGCCCACTGGATGTCGTTGGCCAAGGCGCGCAGGTTCTCTTCGGCCTCGAAGGGCTGGGTGATCAGATAGACGCCACGTTCCGCCATCTCGCGGGCCGCTTCCTCGTCCATGAGTTGCCCGTGTTCGATGGTCCTCAGCCCGTTGCGGATGCCGCGCAGAACCCCCTTGGGAGTGTAGACATGCGCGGTGACATAGGTGCCCCAGTCCGACGCGGCATCGACGGCGGCCCTGATCTCATCCTCGGTGAATTCGGTCACGTCCAGCGGGTCGTAAAGCGAATAGACCCCGCCACCGATGGCGATCTTGATCTGGGTGGCACCCTGCTTGAGGTTCTGACGCGCCGCCGCCAGCACTTCGTCGCGACCATTGACCACCCGGTCAAGTTTCATGATTCCTTCGCCAACGGGCACTTGTCCGCTGAAAACGCGCGGTTCTTCAAAAGGCAGGGTCCGGTCGGCATGGCCCGAGGTCTGGGTGATAAGCGTGCCGGAAAGATACATCCGCGGGCCCGGGATCATACCCTCGTCAACGGCCTTCTTGATGCCGAAGCCGGGGCCTGCGGTATCGCGGATCGACGTGAACCCGCGCTGAAGCAGGTTGTTGGCCTCGACCACCATGGTGGCATGGGTGTAGTCCGGCTGCTCCAGCCGCCACGCATCGCCCTGGCTGGCCGCCAGCATGAGGTGGTAATGCGCATCGATCAGCCCGGGCATCAACGTCCGGCCCTCACCGTCGATCACGTTGACCGCAACCTCCCGCGTTTCCGTCTGCACGCCATCGGCATCAAGGATCGTCACCGAATAGCCGTTGACGCCGGAGCCCGGCAGCGTTTCGATCCTGTGCAACGCCCCGGTGGTCACTTCGAACTCGTAGGTGCCGGAGGCGGGGATGTCCTCGGCGATCCGGTGGATCAGGTTTCCGACGACCAGAACGTCATGACCCTCCAGCATCTCCTCGTTCTTGCCGTCGAATATATCGACGTTCTGGAACAGCGTCACCTCGGCGGGAATGTCTTGTGCAAACGAAGGTGCGGCGAGAAAGGCCGCGGCGGCTACAAAGCCGAACAGGCGCTTGGTGTGATGTGTCATGATGTGTCCCGATATGGCCCCATAGCCCGTTGCCATTATGGACGTGAAGCCGATGACTTTGTCAACGCCTTTCGCTGGATCGGGTGGCGCAGCCTACCAAGCATCCGGGCCCTGGCAGTCCGAGCAAAAGAGTAGAGCCCGACGGGTGTCGCGCGGCGCCGGGCAATTGATCGGGGTGCAGGAAAGCCAGGCGAGGCTTCCCGCGCATTCTTGTTCTCGCCTCACGAGGGTGAGTTGACAAAGTCAACAATTGGCCGGAGTATTCTTGGAAGCGACCGTGGGCCGCATGTTGCTCACCTGCCCACAGAAGGAGTTCTTCATGCTGCGCTGCCTGAGCTGTTCACTCGCCCTCTTGGCCCTGCCTTTGACGGCTATTGCCGATCCGCTGCCATCCTGGAATGCCGGGCCCGCCAAGACCGCCATAATCGAGTTCGTGGACAGCGTCACCGATCCCGCCTCCGGCCAATTCGTTCCCGTTTCGGACCGCATCGCCGTATTCGACAACGACGGCACCCTGTGGTCCGAGCAGCCGCTTCCTTTTCAGCTTTCCTACGCGCTGGACATGGTGAAGCAAAGGGCCGCCGAGGATCCGTCGGTTCTGACCTCGGATGCGTTGAAGGCTGCCGCGGAGGGCGACTTCGCCGCCGTCCGGGAGACCGGATCGGACGGGCTTCTGGAGGTCATGGGGATCTCGCACGCGAACATCACGCCCTCGGCCTTCAAGGCATCCGCGAAAGAATGGCTGACGACGACAGACCATCCGACATCCGGGCTGACCTATGCGGAGATGACATACCAGCCAATGACGGAATTGCTGCGCTACATGCGGGACGAGGGGTTCACCACCTATATCGTCTCCGGCGGGACGCTGTTCTTCATGCGGTCGATCGCCGATGAGGTCTATGGCATTCCGCCCTCGCAAATCATCGGCAGCATTGGAACCATGACCTATTCGGTCGTGGACGGCGAGCCGACCTTGACGAAGGATGGCGGTGCGCTGTTCGTGGATCGCGGTCCCGACAAGCCGGTTGGGATCATGAACCATATCGGCCAGCGTCCGATCTTTGCCGCCGGAAATACGGATGGCGACTTCGAGATGCTCGAATGGGTCACGGCGGGCGAAGGCGCGCGTTTCGGGATGCTGATCCATCACACGGATGGCGACCGCGAATTCGCCTATGACCGGGAAAGTTCCGTCGGGTCGCTGAACCGTGGGCTCGACGAGGCCGACAGCCGGGGGTGGCTGCTTGTCGATATGGCCGAGGACTGGGCGCGGATCTGGTCCGGGATGGAGTGACGGCCCGATCCTCCTGCACGGGTGGCGCAAAGCGACGCTGGCAAACCGGTCAAGCATCCAGGCCCTGTGCTATATGCGAGCGGCGAAGCGGAATTGCGCGTGTCCTCGCCCCGCCATACAGCAGATGGGCGGCCCCCGTGGCCGAGCGCCTCGGAGCCCTTGGCCCATCGAGGCGCTGAACGGGAAAAGACAGCTTCCCTTTTGCCTTCGATGATGCTCGTGTCGGTGGTGTTGGAATGGCCGAGAATAGCGATCTAGCCGAGATTGGTATGAATGTTGAACGGTCATGCAACGGTTTGGGTGCATGAAAAGGCCTCACTTGCACGGTGACGGTATGCTCCTGAGGCATCCGACAGTGATGTCGGCGGGCGGCTGCCCGTGCTTGGATCACCGCCAGAGCCAGGACTGGCTCGCGAATAGACCCTGCAGTTTCGACAAGGCGCGGTTGGCGGGGCCGGGGCGGGGCAGGCGGCCGGTGACGAGCCGCTCCACCGCCAGTTCGACGGGGCAGGATTGCCCGGTCATCGGATCGAAATAGCGCGGGTAGTCGATCAGCGCGGCGTGGACCAGCCCGGCCAGGTCGGGGTGGGCGGCCGCGCGGCGTGGCGGCGGCGTGCCGAGATCGCGGGTGAGGCCCCAGCCCGCGTAGAAGGGCGCCCCCGTAGTGGTCACGGGCAGGCCGCGCAAGAGCGCCTCGAAGCCCAGCAGCGAGGTCATCGTCCAGACTTCATCGACGTGGTCCAGAAGCGCGGCGGGATCGGCGTGGTCCAGCATCATGTCGGCGAGCCCGTCGAGATCGGCGGGCGCGATGGCGCCGGGGCGCAGGCCCGCCTCGACATCGGGGTGGGGCTTGTAGAGCAGCACCGCGCCAGGATTGTCGGCGCGGGCGCGGCGCAGAAGCGCGAGGTTGGTGGCGATGGTGCCAGCGCCGCGCTTGATCGACGCGTCATCCTCGACCTGGCCTGGCACCAGGATGCGGTGGCCCGGCGGCAGGTCGGGCGCGCCGCCGCCGAGATTGTATTTGCTCACGCCCTGCGCGGTCAGCGTGGCAATGAGCGCCTCGGCGCGGGCGCGCTGGTCGGGGCGCAGGGTGGCGCGGGCGGCGATCAGCCGTTCCAGCCGGCTTTCGCGGGCGGGATCGTAGTAGATGCCGAGATCGTCGCAGACGAGCGAGAGCGGCGGGACCAGCGCGGCGCCGAGGCCGCGCGAGCGCAGGAACCCGTCCTCGACGCGGACGAGGCCGGTCTCGTCGGGCGGGGCGGTGGCGGCCCAGGCCATGCGGCGGCGGCCGGTGCGGGCGGCGGTGGCGGCGGCCTGCTCGGGCGTGGCGCGAAAGATCATGCGTTTCTCGCCGCCGAAGACCCGTTGCAGCGGCGCGCGTTTCCACAGCCGCATTCCCGAGGCGACCCAGCCGGCGCGATCCTCGCGCCAGGCGCGGGTGCGGGCCTCGAGCAGGGCGAGGATGTCCTCGATCTGGCACAGGCGGTCACGCTGCGGGTCATACCACGTGGGGTAGAGGATCATCGCGGCGGCGAAGAGCTGCGCGCGGCTGAGCCGTCGGCCCCGGCGGGGCAGCGGGTGGGGGTGGCGATCCTCGGTCAGGCCCCAGCCGGCATAGAAGGGCTGGCCGAATACCACGGGGCGGTGGCCTGCGAAGATCGCCTCGAAGCCCATGTGCGAACTGACGGTATAGACGGCGACCGCGCCGTCGAGCAGCGCCCAGGGGCTGACCGGATCGGAGAGGAGCCGCACCCTGTCGGTTTCGTCCCCGGTGCCGAAATAGCCCGCGCGGTGGCCCTGCACGGTTTCGGGGTGGTTCTTGATCAGCACGCGCGCGCCGGGATTGTCGGCCTGCGCGTGGTAGAGCATTTCGCGGAACGTGTTGGCATCGGCGCGGCCGCGGATGACCGAGGCATCGCCGCGGGTCTGGTCGATCACCAGCACGTAGCCCGGATCGGGGCAGGGCGTGGCGGGGCCGAAGGCGTTGTACTTGCTGAGGTGGCCCTCTTGCAGGCGGGCGATGGCGGCGCGCGCCCGGTCCAGCAGCGGCGTGTCGTCGAGCGGGTGGGTGGCCAGCAGCGTTTCGAGGTCCGACGGCTGGTCGGGGTCGAAATGCACGCCGGTGTGATCAATCACCAGGCCCAAGGGCGGCTCGCCCGCGCGGCCGGGATGCACCGAGCGCAGGAAGGCGTCTTCGAGCCGGAGGAGCGATGCGCCGGTGCGGGCGGCGATCCCTTCGCCGCGCCGGGCATAGGGGCTGTGGCCCCAGACCGCGATCAGGTCGTCCGGGCCGGGGCACCCGAGGCGCAGCGGCAGGCCGGACAGTTCCATGATCCGGCGCAGGCGGCGTTGGCGCAGGAAGCCCGCGTTGAAATGGAAAACCCGCCGCGGCCCGGTGGCTGCGGCGGGGTCCGGCGCACGAGGCGCTGTCATCACTCGCCGCTGAGCGTGTCGGCCGCCGTCGAGACCGAGCCCACGGCGCCGAGCGTGCCGGTCAGGGCCGAGATGACCTTGCCCCATTGGGCGAACGGGGCCTCGGTGACATAGAGCGTGTCGTCGTCGCGGATCGAGAAGTCGCGCGCCATGAACATGCCGTTGGGCTTGGTCAGGTCCAGAACGTAGACCATGCGCTGCGCGCCCACCAGATCGTCGCGGCCCAGCACCTGGTTGGCGATGGCTGCCGGTTCGTTGCGCATGACGAAAACACCGGTGGGATCGGCCGCAGAGGGGGTGAGACCGCCCACCTGGGCCAATGCCTCGACCGCGCTGAGGGTCTGGGTCTGGAATGTCACGCGGGCCTGCGCGCCGGTCGCGCCGAGGGCGGTGAAGGCCCGGCTGTCCTGTTCCACGAGGATCCGGTCGCCACCGCGCAGCGCGATGTCGAAAGACGGGTCGCGGAACAGGTCCTGGAACCAGACCTTGCTGCGCTGGTCGCCGCGGATCACGGTGATCTGGGCCACCTCGGGTTCGATCGCCACGCCGCCGGCATTGGCCAGCATGGCCGAGAGCGTGCGGGTGGGCCGTTCGATCGGGTAGACGCCCTGGCCGCCGACCGCCCCGATCAGCGAGACCGTGGCGCCGTCACCGGCGAGGCGGCGGACCTCGACCTGGGGATCGGGGGTTTGCTCGTCGAGCTTGGAAGTGATGATCCGGCGGATCGCCTCGGGGGTGTTGCCCGCGGCGCGGATGCGGCCGGCATAGGGCACGAAGATGAAGCCCGATCCATCGACCTGCACCTCTTCGAGCACGGTCTGGTTGGTGGCTTCGCCCGCCAGAAGCCCGTCATCGACGTTTTCCCAGATGGTCAGGCCCAGCACGTCGCCGGGCCGGATCGTGTCGGAGCCGAGTTGGCCCGCGTTGCGGAATTCCTCGGAAAAGCCGAGTGCCGGTTGCACGGCGGTGGCGCGGGTGACGCGGTCATTGACTTCGACGATGAAGGCATCGCCCTGGCGCTGCACGGAACCGGCGAAGATTTCCTGCTTGTTGGGGCCAACGCGCGGCATGATCCCGCATGACGCGACCAAGGCAACGCTGACGATGAGGGCAACGGATCGCGCCCCGCGGCTGGTTCTGGGTTTCACTGCTCGGTCTCCTCGACCTATTTGCCTGCCTTTTGTATTTTTGGCCACGGTAGCGGAACCCGGTCGGAAAATCCAGTGTTCCGAAACGGTTGGCCTAGGTCACGATTCGCAACTGTTGCCTTGGCGCCGCGGTGCCCGAGCGCAGCGCGTCGTAAGGATCTTCGGGGGCGAGCAGCATGTCCACGGTCTGGCGCAGCAATTGCCGCCGCCCGCGCGCGGAATAGAACCCGCCCGCGACCTGGCTGGTTTCCAGCAGGTAGCGGCGGTAATCGGCATAGGCGCGGCGGTCGGGGCGTTCGGCCCCGGCGAAGAATTCGGCAAGGGGCTTGGTCGAGACGAATTCCGGCTTGGCATAGACGGCGGCGCCGAATGTCCTGAGCGGGATGCCGCGCCACAGCACCTGTTGCGCGGCGGTGGAGTTGACGGTCACGGCGCTGCGCGCCTCGTCCAGCAGGCGCGCCAGCTTGCCGCCGCGCACGTAATGGACGCGGCCTGCGACCCCGTGCCGGCGGGCGAGCTGGCGCAACGCGCGTCGGATCGGGGCGCGGCCATCCTCGAGCGGGTGGGCCTTGATGACAAGGTGGTGGTGGCGAGGGGCACCCTGGGCGAAGCCCTCGATCACGGTTTGCAGGAAGTCCGTCATCGAGGTGAAGGGGGAATGCGCCTGGAACGAGGCGTCGTGTTCCAGTTGCAGCAGGACAAGGTGATAGGGGAAGCCGCCATACTTGATCCGCGTGGTGGCAATGCGCCGGTCGATCGCCTGGAACGGCATCAGCAGGAGCCGGCGGAGGTAGAGGCCGAACTCCTCGCCGACGCTGAGCGCGCGGTGTGGGCGGAAGTTGCGGTAGCGGCGGTTCATGAGCAGGACGAAGCCGTGATAAACCGCGCCGTAAAAGATGTGCTGGCGCATGTCGCCCCAGCTGGCGGGCGGCAGCGGTGCGTCGAGGTCCGAATTTTCCAGCGCCTCACGCATCTCGGCCACGGTCATGTCCATCAGGCGGGAATGGCCGTTCGCGCCGTCGCGTTCATAGGTCACCCAGTAGGGGCGCAGGTAGCCTTCTTCGAAGACATGCACGCGCAGGCCGGCGGCTCGGGCGTGGTCGATGGCACGGGCATGGATCGGCCGGGTGTCGCCATAAAGCACGAGATCGGTGACGCCCTTCTCGGCCACGATCCGGGCAAAGCTGTCGGGCCAGTCGGCAAGGGGGCCAGTATAGGGAATGTAGCTTGCGCGATGCGGCCAGAAGGCGCGGTCCCCGGCGTTGAAGCCCACGCGCCAGACCCGTGCCCCGGCGCGCGTGAGCATCCGGCCGAGCCGGTGAAAGAATGGCCCATGGGGCCCTTGAAGAAACAGAAAAACGCGCCCGCTGCCTGTCATGGCTATCCTGCTTACCCGTGCACCGATGAACTTGGGGGATGCATAGCGCGGAAATCGGGCGAAAATAAGCCCCGCCGTGTTGCGCGTGGCTTGCCAGCGGCGGGCGGCGCGGCTAGGTCCGGGGAAGAACCCAAGCGGAGGCAAGCCATGTTCACGGGGATCATCACGGATGTCGGGCAGGTGCGCGCGCTGGATCAGCGCGGCGATCTGCGGGCGCGGATCGGCACGGCCTATGACATGGACGGGGTCGATATCGGCGCCTCGATCGCCTGTGACGGCGTGTGCCTGACGGTGGTGGACAAGGGCGCCGACTGGTTCGACGTGGACATCAGCGCCGAGACCGTGTCGAAGACCAATGTCGCGGACTGGGCCAAGGGGCACCGGATCAACCTGGAACGCGCGCTGAAGGTGGGTGACGAGCTGGGCGGGCATATCGTGTCGGGCCATGTGGACGGTCTGGCC
>JAASSQ010000118.1 GCA_021767845.1 Roseovarius sp.
AATGGCGACCAGCCCGCATTCGGGAATGTCCAGCCCCTCGCGCAGCAGGTTGATGCCCACCAGCACGTCGAAGGCCCCCAGCCGCAGGTCGCGCAGGATCTCGATCCGTTCGATCGTGTCGATGTCGGAATGCATGTAGCGCACGCGGATGCCCTGTTCGTGCAGGTATTCGGTCAGATCCTCGGCCATGCGCTTGGTCAGGGTGGTGCAGAGCGTACGGTAGCCTTCGGCCGACACCTTGCGCACCTCGTCCAGCAGGTCGTCCACCTGCATCTCGACGGGCCGGATCTCGACCTGTGGGTCCAGCAGGCCGGTGGGGCGGATCACCTGTTCGGTGAAGACGCCGCCGGTTTGTTCCAGTTCCCACGCCGCGGGGGTGGCCGAGACGAACACCGATTGCGGGCGCATTGCGTCCCATTCCTCGAACTTGAGGGGGCGGTTGTCCATGCAGCTTGGCAGGCGGAAGCCGTGTTCGGCCAGGGTGAACTTGCGCCGGTAGTCGCCGCGATACATGCCGCCGATCTGCGGCACGCTGACGTGGGATTCATCGGCAAAGACGATGGCATTGTCGGGGATGAACTCGAACAGCGTGGGCGGCGGCTCACCGGGCGCGCGGCCTGTCAGGTAGCGCGAATAATTCTCGATCCCGTTGCACACGCCCGTCGCCTCGAGCATCTCGATGTCGAAATTGGTGCGCTGTTCCAGCCGCTGCGCCTCGAGCAGCTTGCCTTCGCCGACAAGCTGGTCGAGGCGCTGACGCAGTTCTTTCTTGATGTTGATGACCGCCTGCTGCATCGTCGGCTTGGGCGTGACGTAATGCGAATTCGCGTAGACGCGGATCTGCTCGAAGCTGTTGGTCTTCTCGCCGGTCAGCGGGTCGAATTCCGTAATACTTTCAAGCTCTTCCCCGAAGAAACTGAGCTTCCACGCGCGGTCCTCGAGGTGGGCGGGCCAGATTTCCAGGCTGTCGCCGCGCACCCGGAAACTGCCGCGCTGGAAGGCCTGGTCGTTGCGGCGGTATTGCTGGGCCACCAGGTCGGCCATGACCTTGCGCTGGTCGTATTCGCCCCCGACCTTGAGATCCTGGGTCATCGCGCCGTAGGTTTCGACACTGCCGATGCCGTAGATGCACGACACCGACGCCACGATGATCACGTCGTCGCGTTCCAGAAGCGCTCTCGTGGCCGAGTGGCGCATCCGGTCGATCTGTTCGTTGATCTGGGATTCCTTCTCGATATAGGTGTCCGAGCGCGGCACGTAGGCTTCGGGCTGGTAGTAGTCGTAATAGCTGACGAAATATTCCACGGCGTTGTTGGGAAAGAAGCCCTTGAATTCGCCGTAAAGCTGCGCCGCGAGCGTCTTGTTGGGGGCCAGGATGATCGCGGGGCGCTGCGTTTCCTCGATGATCTTGGCCATCGTGTAGGTCTTGCCGGTGCCGGTGGCGCCCAGCAACACCTGGTTGCGCTCGCCGTCCAGAACCCCCTGGCTCAGCTCGGCGATGGCGGTGGGCTGGTCGCCGGCGGGCTGGAATTCGCTCACCATGTCGAACCGGATGCCGCCTTCGAGCTTTTCGCGGGTCTTCACGTCCGGGGCGGGGGCGTGCAGCAGCGGGTCTGACTTGTCGGAATGGGCGTAGGGCATGATCGGCGGATATCCTTCCTGTCGGGCTAGACTTGTCGTTCTTGCGGCGGGGTTCAAGGCCCCGGTTGCGCGGATTTGATCCCTTGCCCGTTCCGCCCATATTTGGAATAAGCGATCTGCATCACAGGAGGTCCGAATGTCCGCCCGCATCTACCAGCCCTCGCGCAGCACGACGCAATCCGGCACCGCCCGGAGCCAGCATTGGGTTCTGGAGTTCTTTCCCGACACGAGGCGGGAGGTCGATCCGCTGATGGGCTGGACCAGTTCGAGCGACACGCAAGCGCAGGTCAAGCTGACCTTCCCGACGAAGCAGGCCGCGCTGGAATATGCCGCCGAACACGGGATCGAGGCGACGGTGCTGGAATCGCACAAGCGCAAGCCCAACATCCGCCCCGGCGGCTATGGCGAGAATTTCGCCACCAACCGGCGCGCCACCTGGACGCATTGAGGCATCCGCGCCACAGCGCGGCGCGAAATTTTCCCTGTTGATTCGGATCAAGGCGGGCCGCGACACCCTGCCCTAATCCTTCGTGCAACCACGCGAAGGAGATGCAGATGACAGCCGCCGCCCCCAAGACCGCCGCAAAACCCGACGATGCAGACACCGTGAAGCCCACCGACAAGGTGGCCGAGTTCCGCAAGACCTTCGAGGCGGGCGACTACCCCTACAAGGACAAGATGGGGCGCCGGACCTACGAGGCGCAGAAGGCCAAGCTGCAGGCCGAATTGCTGAAAGTGCAGCTGTGGGCCCAGGAGACCGGCGAAAAGTTCGTGCTGATCTTCGAGGGGCGCGACGCCGCCGGCAAGGGCGGCACGATCAAGCGGTTCACCGAGCATCTCAACCCAAGGCAGGCCCGTGTCGTGGCGCTGAACAAGCCCACGTGGGAAGAAAAGGGCCAGTGGTTCTTTCAACGCTACATCGAGCATCTGCCGACCGTGGGCGAGATGGTGTTCTATGACCGCTCCTGGTACAACCGCGCGGGCGTGGAACGGGTGATGGGGTTCTGCGAGCCTTGGGAATACCTGGAATTCATGCGCCAGACCCCCGAGCTGGAGCGGATGCTGGTGCGCTCGGGGATCCGGCTCTACAAGTTCTGGTTCTCGGTCACGCAGGACGAGCAGCGCCGCCGCTTCGACAGCCGCGCCACCGATCCGCTCAAGCAGTGGAAGCTGAGCCCGATCGACAAGCAGAGCCTGGACAAGTGGGACGACTATACCGAGGCCAAGGAGGCGATGTTCTTCTACACCGATACGGCCGACGCGCCGTGGACGGTGGTGAAATCCAACGACAAGAAGCGCGCGCGCCTGGCCTGCATGCAGCATTTCCTGCACTCGCTGGATTATCCCGGCAAGGACCCCAGGATCGCCCGCGCGCCCGACCCGCTGATCGTGTCCACCGCTCAGCACGTGCTGCACGGCGCGGATCACATCCTGGGCAAATCCCTGCACCCGGAGGTCCGCAAGACAACCTGACATGCAGGACAGCGCGCATGGCCGAATGACCGGCTTGCCGTGGCGGTGCCGCGCCCCTAAGCTCATTCCATGATGCGTTGGTTCTGCCTTGTCCTGGCCTTGCTGGCCGCGCCCGTGGCGCGGGCGCACCCGCATGTCTTCGTCGATGTCACGCTGAGGTTCCAGACCGATCCCGATGGGCACCTGGCCGGGGTCGAGGTGACGTGGCGCTATGACGATTTCTTCTCGCTTCTGGTGCTGGAGGATCGCGGCCTGGACCCGGATGGCGACATGGTGCTGTCCGACCAGGAGCGCCGCGCATTGACGGGGTTCGACCTGACGGACTGGCCCGAGAACTTCGAGGGGGCGCTGTTCATGTACCATGACGGCGAGAAAATCGCGCTCGGCCCGCCCGAGCCGATCGACGTGACGCTGGAGGGCGGCCAGATCGTCACCCGGCACCTGCGGCCCTTTGGGCCTGTCGCGGCCGACAAACTGGTGATCCGGCCCTACGATCCTTCGTATTACGCGGCGCTGAGCCTTGTCGCCGTCAAGGGCCTGCCCGAGGGCTGCGCGGCGAAGATCGAAGCGCCCGACACCGAGGCCGCCGACGCGATCGTGGCCGGGATGGGTGGAACGAGCTACGATCCGTTGTTCTTCGAGGAGGTCGAGGTCGGCATCCACTACGCGTATTCAGGCCGGATCACATGCGCGCCCTCGTCCTGAGTGCCGCGCTGATCCTGCTGGGGCTGGCCGTCTGGCTATGGGGCCTGGGCGGCGCGCAGGACGTGGCGCGATGGACGGCGCAAGGCCAGCGCGAGGTGCAGCAGGCGATGGCGGGCTACCTGCGGGCGCTGCGCGCAGGCGAGCCCGGCGCGTTGATGGGCCTTTGGGGGCTGTGTTTCGCCTATGGTTTCCTGCACGCGGCGGGACCGGGGCATGGCAAGCTGCTGATCGGTGGTTATGGCCTGGGCGCGGGCGTGCCCGCCTTGCGGCTGAGCGGGCTGGCGCTAGTCTCGAGCCTTGCGCAGGCGGCGACGGCGGTGGTGCTGGTCTATGCCGGGGTGCTGGCGCTCGGCCTGACGCGGCAGGCCATGACCGGGGTGGCCGACAGGATCATGGCGCCCGCCAGCTATGGCGCGATCGCGCTGGTCGGTCTGTGGCTCGTGTGGCGCGGTCTGCGGCGGCTTCGGCGCGTGATGGCCCCGGCTGTCGAAACCGGACACACGCAAGATCATGACCACGGACATGGCCAGGACCATGGCGGGGTCTGCGCGTCCTGCGGGCATCGGCACGGGCCGACCGCCGCCGAGGCCGCGCAGGTGCAGGACTGGCGCGAGGCCGTGGCGCTGGTGGCGGCGGTGGCGATCCGGCCCTGCACCGGGGCATTGTTCCTGCTGATCCTGACCTGGCGCATGGGGCTTGAGGTGGCGGGCATCGTGGGCGCCTTCGTGATGGGCCTCGGCACGGCCAGCGTAACCGTGGCGGTGGCGCTGGCCGCGGTGACCATGCGCGCGGGGCTACTGCAGCGGCTGGTCGGGGCCGAGGCGCGTGCCGCCCGCGCCCTGCCCGTGATCGAAGCGCTGGCCGGCCTGCTGATCGCGGCGGTGGCGCTGCAACTGCTGGTCGGCGCGCTCTGAGCCCTCTTGCGCGGGCGCGCGCCCCGGCCTAAGGGCGAGGCCATGAGCACGCGCGCGACGACATACCGCCACCACGCCAGCGCGGTCCTGAAACTGGGCCTGCCACTGATCGGCAGCCATGTCGCGCAGTTCGCCATCACCCTGACCGATGCGCTGATGCTGGGCTGGTATTCTGTCGAGGCGCTGGCGGCCGAGGTGCTGGGCGGGACGCTGTTTTTCGTGCTGTTCATCATGGGATCGGGCTTTGCCTGGGCGGTCATGCCGATGGTCGCCTCGGCCCGCGCGGCGGGCGACGAGACGCAGATCCGCCGCGTCACGCGCATGGGGGCCTGGGCGTCGATCCTGTTCGGGCTGGCCTGCCTGCCCTTCATGGTGAAATCCGCGCCGATATTTCGCGCCCTGGGCCAGGATCCCGCGATCTCGGACCTGGCCGGGCAATACCTGTCGATCATGGGCTGGGGCATCCTGCCCGCGCTGCTGGTCATGGTGCTGAAATCCTATCTTGCGGCGCTCGAGCGCACGCAGGTCGTGCTGTGGGTCACGGTGGCCGCCGTGGGGCTGAACGTGGCGGTGAACCATGCGCTGATCTTCGGCAACTGGGGCTTTCCCGAGCTGGGGGTGCGCGGCGCGGCCATCGCGTCGCTGACGGTCAACACCGCCTCGCTGATCGCACTGGCGATCTATGCCGCGCGGGTGCAACCGGACCACGCGCTGTTCCAGCGGGTCTGGCGGGCCGACCCCGAGGCGCTGGCCCAGGTGTTCCGGCTGGGCTGGCCCATCGGGATCACCAACCTGGCCGAGGTGGGGCTGTTCGCGGCCTCGTCGATCATGATGGGCTGGCTGGGGCCGCTGCCGCTGGCCGCGCACGGGATCGCGCTGCAGGTCACGTCGGTGGTGTTCATGGTGCACATGGGGCTGAGCAACGCCGCCACCGTGCGCGCGGGCCAGGCGCACGGGCGCGGCGACCTGACGGCGCTGCGCGACGGGGCGGCGGTGGTCCTGGCGATGTCGATCGCCGTGGCGCTCGCCACCGTCGTGCTGTTCCTTGCCGTGCCGGAATGGATGATGGGCCTGTTCATGAGCCCTGACGAGCCCGACCGCGCGGCGGTGATCGGCATCGGCGTCGGGCTTCTGGCGGCGGCGGCGCTGTTCCAGCTGGTCGATGCCGGCCAGGTGATGGCGCTGGGGCTGCTGCGCGGGGTGCAGGACACGCGCGTGCCGATGGTGATGGCCGCGATCAGCTATTGGGGCATCGGAGTGCCCGCAAGCTATGTGCTGGGCTTCCCGATGGGTCTTGGCGGGGCGGGCATCTGGCTGGGGCTGGCCGTGGGGCTGGCCTGTGCCGCGGTCACGATGCTGGCGCGGTTCTGGGGCCGCGCGGTGCGCGCGCCCACACCCGCATCCTAGGCCGTGCCCGCTGCCGGTTTGCGCAGGCGGACACCGTCGATCTTCCAGCCGCCCGTGCCCTCGATCATCTCGTATTCAAGGATGTGCAGCGCCCCTGCCCGATCACGGATCATGACGATCTGGAACAGCCGCCCGCCCCGATCCTCGATCGACAGGAACTCCACGTCGGCGGGCCGCCAGACCATCGGATAGCCTTCCCGCACCATCTGCCCGAACCGGTCCGGCGAGCCGAAGATCCGCTTGATGGTCGGGCTGGCAAAGGTGAAGGCGGTTTCGACATCATCCGCCAGGAACGCGTCGATCTGCGAGGAAATCACGTCGCGGATGGCCTGATCGTCAGCCCGCGCGGGCAAGGCCAGGATCACGGACAGCGTTAGGGCACAGACGAGACGCGGCATGGGGCACCTTCCTTTCCATGGCGGAAAGGTAGCGCGGGCGCCCCACGGTTCAAATCGCGCGCATCACCGGACCTGCAGCCCCTCAAGATAGGCGATCAGGTCGCGCACCGGCGTCGATGTCACGATCGGCTGGCCGCTTTCGGTCTTGAGCGAGGCGTCATCGCCCTCGAAAAAGTCGCCATAGACCGGCATCGGGCTGCCATGCGCCACCAGCGGGTCGCGCCCGTCGATCCGCTTGACCACGCGGCCGGTGGGAAACACCCCGTCATTGCCCGCCGACAGGGCCGTGAGGTCGGTGGGCGGCACGGTCAGAACCGCCTGCATCGGCCCTTCGCCCGTGGCTTCGGCACCATGACAGGCGGCGCAATAGCGATCGTAGATCGCCTCGCCGTTCTTGGCGTTGCCCTCGGCGGCGGCAGCCCCGCCAAGGGCCGCGCCGGCCAGCGCGGCACTCGTCAGGATGGTTGGAAGTCTCATGCTCGGTCCTCCTCAGAACGCTTGGGTCAGCCCCGCTGGATGCTGTCCAGATAGGTTGCAACGGCCAGCAATGCGCGCGGCGTCTCGATCACCTTGCCGGTCTCGGGATCGCGCCATGCCACGGTCGGTCCGGCAAAGAGCGGGCCGAATTCGGGCATGACGTCGAACTGACCAGGGTAGCCGTGAATCCGCGCCATCACCTGAGCGTAGGAAAACACGCCCCCGTTGCGCGCGGCAACCCTTGTCAGGTCGGACGGCGCCACATCGAGGTCGCCGGCCAATGGCCCGTCGCCTCGCGCTTGCGCCCCGTGGCAGACCGCGCAGGAGGCCCGGTATGTTTCGGCCCCCGCCGCCACGCGGGTGGCTCGGTCGCCCACCGGCGCGGACGGTTGCGCCCTGCAGGCGCCAAGAAACAGACAGACCGTAAGCAAGAGCGCGCGTCGCATATCCGGGATCCCTGATGGCTGTCGCCCGATAAAGCCCCAGCCGCCTGGCGCGCGCATTGACATGGATCAGCCCCCGCGCCCGGCCCCTTTAGCGCAGGGTCAGCCCAGAGATATTCGCGACAATCCGGCTGTCGGTGTCGTCGCTGTCGCCCGAAACCGCCAGCCCGACCAGCGATGTCACGTCCCCGCCAAAGGCGCGTCGGTAGTCGCGGGCCAAGTCGATCCGTTCGCGCGTGTCGCCCGTGCCGGCGGGGCGCAGCACCACCGTCTTGCCGCGCGGGCCAAGATAGGGGCTGTCCAGAAACGCGCCGCGCGCATGATCGCCGCCCCAGACATAGACCAGCACGCGCACCGCGTCGTTCGACAGAAGCCGGGTCACGCTTTGCCCTTTCAGGCGCTCGGCCGCCGCCTCGGGCAGGAACACGAAATAAAGCGCGAGGTTGCGGTCGTCCCCGCCCTTCACAGCAAGATCGGTGGGCGGCACGCTTGTCGAGACCTGCCAGCGCCACGACGCGGACGAGGTCGCGCGAAACGCCGCCGGCACGGCCCGATAGAGCAGCGAGACGCTGCCATCCGACACCAGCCGGAGGCTTGCGCCATTCGTGTCGTAATCATTGCCCGAGAACAATGAGAAGCGCTGGTGCTTCCACCCGGTGTCGAAGGAGATTTGCGAGGCCGAGGCGACAGAGGCGAACAGCACTGCCGCCGTGGTCAGGAACATGCGTTTCATCGGAACCGCCTTTCTGCCCGCCAGTCTAAACGCGCAGGGCCGTGTGGCAAATCACCGTTGCGTGACGGCACCCCGCGCCGGGGCGGCCCGGCGGAGGGTGCGCGCGCGGCCTCAGCCCTGCCCGGCAAGCGCGCGGGCCTGCGCCCAGACCGCCTCGTCCAACTCCACCGGATCGGCGCCGGTCTTGCCCTGCCCCGGCATCCGCGCCCCCAGATCGGCATCGAGCGCGACCCCCTCCGCGACCTGCGCCAGCCGGTCGAAGAACGCCCCCGAGGCGTCGGGGTCCATCAGCAGGTAATACTGGCCCAGATCATGCGGCGGCCCGTCGGGCGCCTTGAGCGGTTTCACGTCGCGGCT
>JAASSQ010000119.1 GCA_021767845.1 Roseovarius sp.
CCCTTGAGGTAGAGAACGCTGACATCATGCCCGGCCTTGGCCAGCATCTTGGCCAGGTACATATAGGTCGAGCTGATCCCGCCATTGCGCACCGGGCCGAAGATTTCCTCGGTCACGATACAGACGCGCAACCGCCGCGCGCTGTCGCTATTCCGGCGGAACGCGGACAGGTCCGGGAACGGTGCGATCTCGAATTCATCCTTTTGCACAGCGAACGAGGCTCCTGATGGACAGCGTGTATGGCAAGCCCCTTATGCCAATCTGCCTTCCGGTGAAAGGCGAGCACTGGATTTTTCTGCCAAAGTGGCGGCTTCGCGCACATGCACGGTGCATCCGGCGGCGGGGCCGGCAACGATCTCTTGCGTCTTCGCGCACTTTTGGTATCTGTGCGTCTCTGTGCAAGCCGGCCGGAGCGCCGGGCCGCAGGTTGCAGATGGACACGAGGGGGGTGCCTTTTGAAACGTTTCATGATCGTGAGCAAACAGCGTTCGGGCACCAATCATTTCGTGTCGCTGCTCAAGTCGCATCCGCAGATCGCCTGCTATGGCGAGGTGTTCCGCGACGGGTATCGCGTGACCGACCTGATCGGCCCGGAATTCGCCCATTACCTGCCGATAAATGCCCGGACCAGCGATCCGAACCGCTTTCTGGACGATCTCGAAGCCTTCGTGCAGCCCGAGGCCGAGATGCTGGGTTTCAAGGTCTTCCCGTCGCAATTCGTTCCCGTGACGCAAATCGCCCACCGCGAGAACCTCAAGATCATCCGCCTCGTGCGCCGCAACCTGCTTGCGACCTATTCCAGCTCGCGGATCGCACAGGCGACGGGCCAGGGCGTCGCCCGCGCCAATGAAGAGGTCCGCAAGGCCAAGGTCGATTTCGACGCCAAGGATTTCGAACGCTTCATGCGCAGCCAGGGGTCGCTGGACAGCCAGGTCGATGCGGCGCTGGCGCATATCCCCGAGGACCGCGTGTTTCACCTGGAGTATTCCCAGTTGAACGACGAACCCAAGATGGAATCGCTGCTGGAGTTCCTCGGGGCCGCCCCGCAGCCAATGACCTCGCACACGCAAAAGCGCAATCCGTCGAAGATCGTCGATCGCTTCAACAACCCCGATGCCGCGATGGCTTATCTCAAGTCCAAGGGCCTGACAGACTGGGCCGAGGAAAGCTGACACGCACGGGCGCCCCCGTCGCCCATGCGCACCACCGGATCGCCAGACGCAAGGCTGCCAGATGCCCCCGACCGACCGCAAAGCCGCCAGCCTGCTGACCCGCCTGAAAGGCGCAGACGCTGACGCGGCACATCGCGATTTCGCCATCGTGGCCACGCAGCGCACCGGCTCGACCCTTCTGGAAGAACTGCTCAGCAGCGCGGAGGACTGCTATGTCTTTCCCGAACTGCTGGCCGTGCAGCAACCGTTCCACGTGCCACGCCGGGCCATCCGCAAGGGGTTCGTCGCGCAGGCCGACGTGGATGCCTTCCAGGAGGCACTGCTGGCCATCAAGTATGGCCTTTATCGGCAAGAGAATGACGGTCCGGTGTCGCTCGGCGCGCACCTGATGTGGAACCAGGTCTCCGACCGGCTGATCGAACGTCTGATCGCGCGCGGTCAGAAGATGGTGTTCCTCGAACGCGACAACATCCTGGCGATCTACCGCTCGGCCACCTTCGCGCGCGAAAAGGGCCTGTCGCATGTGCGTGGCGGATCTAAGGACGCCCGCGCCGACAAGGTCGCCTATGACCACGCGCAGTTCGAACGCTTTCAAAGGAAAATCAGCGATTTCTACGCCCGCCGCGCATCTCTGGCGCGGAAATTCGGGCAGGACACGATCACCGTCAAATATGCCGACCTGGCCCGCGACAAGAAAACCGTGGTCAACCGGATCCGCGCGTTTCTCGGGCTGCCGCCCGAGGACCAGATCTCCTCCGACCTGCAAAAGCGGCAATCCGCCAACCCGATCGACGGGTTTTCAAACCCTGACGAGGTGCGCGCCGGCCTCGCCCGGCTGGGCCTCGATCACTACCTGCAACCGGAATATTGAGCGTCGCCGCGGGCGGGCTTCGTGAATCAGGCGGCACGTCCCTGCGGTCCCGGTCCTTCTGAATTCAAAGGCACCGCAAGCCGCGCGATGGCCAGACCGCGGGCTGGCGATGTCCCATGCGTTCAGGGCGCTTTATCCCCGCCAAATCCGGGAACGCGGTGATCGGCGCGCCTGCGGCAGCCAATCGCCAGCCCGGGGGGCGGTCTGGCGATCGCGCGGCGCCTTCGGCGCTATTCGCGCGAAGCAGATCAGCCAAGGTCGCCCACGCGCGCGTCGTCAATCGCCCGGCTCTTACCCCCACCCAAAAAGGGCCCCGCCGTTTCCGGCAGGGCCCTTCCATCAGCTCCACGCGCCGCGCTCAGCCCGGCAGCTTGGCCATCCGCAGATAGGGCAGCTTGGTCTCGAAACTACCGTATTTCGCCTTGGCATCCTCGTCGTTGACGGCCACCGGGATCACCACGTCGTCACCCACGTTCCAGTTGGCGGGCGTCGCGACATTCTCTTTCGCCGCCGTCTGCAGCCCGTCCAGCGCGCGCAGCACCTCGGCAAAGTTGCGGCCCACGTTCATCGGGTAGGTCATGCTCAGCTTGAGCTGCTTGTCCGGCCCGATGATGAAGACCGACCGCACCGTGGCGCTGTCGGCCGGCGTGCGGCCATCGGGCAGATAGGCATCGGCGGGCAGCATGTCGAAGGCCTTGGACACCTCCAGTCCCTCGTCCGCGATGATCGGGAACCCGGCCTTGGCGCCGCAGATCGACTCGATGTCGCCCTTCCAGGCCTTGTGATCCTCGACCCCGTCCACGGACACGCCGATCACCTTGCAGCCGCGCTTGTCCCATTCCTCGGCCAGCTGCGCAACCGCGCCGAACTCGGTCGTGCAGACCGGCGTGAAATCCTTGGGGTGCGAGAACAGGATCGCCCAGCTGTCGCCGATCCACTCATGCAGCGAGAAGGTGCCCTGATCGGTCTCGACCGTCAGGTCGGGGATGGTGTCATTGATGCGAAGTCCCATGCGCAAGAAATCCTTTCTGCTTGAAGTCGGGCCACATTCGGAATTTGATCAAATCCCGGCGACCGGCGCGGCCCTCTGCCTTGCGGTCGCCTCGTCCGCCTGACAAGGTGCCATCAAATTCACGGAGGTCAACCAATGATCGAGAAACGGCAATTCTACATCGACGGCGCCTGGGTCGAGGCGCGCGACGGCACCGATCACCATGTGATCGACCCCTCGACCGAAGAACCCTGCGCCACCATCGCGCTTGGCGGGCAGGCCGATACCGACGCCGCCGTGGCCGCGGCCAAGGCCGCCTTCCCCGCCTGGATGCGCACATCCAAGGACGAGCGGCTCGCGCTGATCGAAAAGCTCTACGACATCTACAAGGCCCGCGGCGAGGAGATGGCCCAGGCGATCAGCCTCGAGATGGGCGCCCCCATCGACATGGCCCGCCAGCAGCAGGTCGGCGCGGGGATCGGCCACATCAAGTCCTTCCTGACCGTGGCCCGCGATTTCGAATTCATCGAACCGCTCGGCGATCACGCCCCCAATGACCGCATCATTCACGAGGCGATCGGCGTCGTCGCCATGATCACCCCGTGGAACTGGCCGATGAACCAGATCACGCTCAAGGTCATTGCGGGGCTTGTTGCGGGCTGCACCATGGTGCTCAAACCCTCCGAGGAATCGCCGCTCTCGGCGCTGCTCTTTGCCGAAATGATGGACGAGGCGGGCTTCCCCAAGGGCGTCTTCAACCTGGTGAACGGCGATGGCCCCGGCGTCGGCACCCAGTTGTCCACGCATCAGGACGTGGACATGGTGTCCTTCACCGGCTCGTCGCGCGCGGGCAAGCTGATTTCCAAGAACGCCGCCGACACGCTCAAGCGCGTCAGTCTCGAACTGGGCGGCAAGGGCGCGAACCTGATCTTCGCCGATGCCGATGACAAGGCCGTGAAGCGCGGCGTGCTTCACTGCATGAACAACTCGGGCCAGTCCTGCAACGCCCCCACCCGGATGCTGGTGCAGCGCGAGATCTACGACCAGACGGTCGAGGCCGCCGCCGAGATCGCCTCCGGCATCCAGGTCGGCCCGGCCAGCGAGGAAGGCCGCCATATCGGCCCGGTGGTGAACGAGGTGCAGTTCAACAAGATCCAGGACCTCATCCAGAAGGGCATCGACGAGGGCGCGCGGCTGGTCGCGGGCGGCACCGGCCGGCCCGACGGGCTCAACCGCGGGTTCTTCGTCAAGCCGACGGTCTTTGCCGATGTCTCCAACGACATGACCATCGCGCAAGAGGAAATCTTCGGCCCGGTCCTGTCGATCATCCCCTTCGACACCGAGGAAGACGGCCTCGCCATCGCCAACGACACGCCCTACGGGCTGACCAACTACGTCCAGACGCAGGACGGCGCCCGCGCCAATCGCTGCGCGCTCGGCCTGCGCTCCGGCATGGTCGAGATGAACGGCGAAAGCCGCGGCATGGGCTCGCCCTTCGGCGGCATGAAACAGTCCGGCAACGGGCGCGAGGGCGGCAAATGGGGGATCGAGGACTTCCTCGAGGTCAAGGCCGTCTCGGGCTGGACGCCGGGCGCCTGACGCGCATGGAGCTTCGCGCCTTCGCCCTGCATGCCGATCGCGATCCGCAGGCACGGGCGACGGCGCGCGCCGCCCTGGCGGCCTGCGGGCTGCCGGGCGATCCTTGGCCGATGGTGGACGGGGCCGGCCTCTCGGCCTCGGACCTCGCGGCCACGGTGGGCGCCGATCTCTTCGCGCCCGCCTACCCCCTGTCCCTCGGGGTGGCCGAAATCGGCCGGTTTCTCACCTACCGCCAGGTCTGGGCCGAGATCGAACGCAGCGGCATGGACGCCGCGCTGATCCTCGACGGGGTCACGGGGCTCGACCCCGAGGCGTTCGACGACGCGCTCGACCTGAGCCTGCCGCATGTCGCGGCGCTCGGCATCGTCTCGATGCGCACCGCAGCCTGCCCCGGCCCCTCGGCGCTGATCGACACGCACGGGGCGGTTTCGCTCACCGTGCCGCAGCAATCGCAGGGCCGCCCGCCCGCGCAGCTTGTGGGCCACGAGGCCGCCGCGCACCTGCTGGCGCTCTCCGATCGTTTCGACCGCCCCGTGGAAACCTTCCAGCACAGCCATTGGCATACCGGGCTGCGCCCCGCCTCGGTGCAGCCTTGCGGGCTGCACGCGGCCACGCCGCCCGAACTGGCGCCGCCGCCCGGCGGGGTCTGGCCGCGGGTGCGCTACGACCTGGCGCAGCGCGGCTACCTGCGCGCCGTGTCCCGCGCCGCCCGCGACAGCGCCGCACCGGCCACGGGCGGCTTCCTGTCCTGACCACGCGCCGCCCCGGCCCGTCCGCCGCAGTCCGGTTCGCCGCAATTGGATCATCCGCTCTCGCGCAGCGCGATCAGGGCCGCACCGGCCCGTCATGGGCGCGAAAGCCCCCGCCTTGGGCCGGGCGATACCACCGCGTGGAAATGGTGATCCGACCACCGGGAATGAACCAGCAGCCCGCCCCTACCCCGCATAGGCTCTGCCGCGCGTCCCTCCCCCTCGCGGCCAGATCGCGCCAGGCGCCACCCCCGCCCGCGCGCCCTTCCCCTGTTCTCCGAAAAGCCCTAAGAGGGGCGCGATGAGCATCCCCCCTCATATCACCCGCGCCCGCTTCGCGCCCGAGACCGTGCACAAGCGCGACATCTTCTCGGAAACCGTGTCGGGCCATCTCGACGGCGTGGCCGATTTCCCGGTCGTCCTGCGCAAGCTCGACGGCGTGCCGCTCTATGCCCGGCCCGTCGCCTGGACGCTCGCCCGGCGCGAGATCCGCGCCCTGCGCGCCGTGCAGGGGATCGAGGGCTGCCCGCTCCTGGTGCGCGTGGACCGCACCGGCCTCCTGCGCAGCTGGACGCGCGGCACGCCGCTGCAATTGGCCAAACCCACCGATCCCGCGTGGTATCGCGATGCCCGCCGCCTCCTGCGCGAGATGCGCCGCGCCGGCGTGACCCATAACGACATCGCCAAGCCGCAGAACTGGCTTATGACGCCCGAGGGCCGCGCTGCCGTGATCGACTTCCAACTCGCCTCGGTCCACCGCCGCCGGGGCAAGCTCTTCCGCGTCATGGCGCGCGAGGATCTGCGCCACCTGCTCAAGCAGAAACGCGCCTACGCGCCGCGCCTGCTGACCCCGTCGGAAAAGCGGATGCTGGCGCAAAAGGCGCTGCCCGCGCGGATCTGGATGGCCACCGGCAAGCGGCTCTACAATTACATCACCCGCCGCCTCATGAACTGGTCCGACGGCGAAGGCACCGAGGACCGGATCGACCGCGACGGCCCCGCCGTGCGCGCCGCCCTCCTGCGCCACCCGCAGGTGCAGGACCTGGCGCTCTGCACCTATGCGCGGCCCGCCAAGGGCGTGGGGCTCTACGCTTTCGTGGAAACCGGACTGGACGCGGAGGCGCTCGCCGATCTGGCGCCCGACCCGGCGCCCGACCTGATCCAGCCCGTGCCCCTCCTGCCTCGCGACGCGGAAGGCGCCGTGCGCCACGACGCGCTGCAACTGGTGGCCACCAACCGACTCGAGGAACTGGCCGAACTCCAGGCCACCGACCCCGATCTCGCCGCCACCCTGAAACCCATCATCGCCGGACGCCTCAACCTGACAGACCGCGTCCTGCGCCGCTGACCCGCACCACCGCGCGCACAGCCCCCTTCATCGTTCCCCGAATACTCCCGCCGGAGGCATCCGACACCGGCCAAGCGCACCACGCCGAACCGACCCGCGCCTCCCTCGCCCCCGGCGCCACCGTTCGGCCTGTTAACCAGCCCTCGCACCGGCTCGAATACCGACGCGATACCGACGTAATACCGACGTGATACCGATCGCGGTTTTGCCATGTTAACCGAGGGCTTGACCCGATTCGCCCCTCAGAACGGCGTCTTGGCGCGAAACCGCATCCCCGCGCCCCCGTCCGGGTGGCGCAGGCGCAACTCCTCGGAATGCAGCATCAGGCGGTCCTGCGCGGCGGCCGGCCCGGTGGCGTAAAGCGGATCGCCCAGGATCGGATGGCCCAGCGCCAGCATGTGCACCCGCAACTGGTGGCTGCGGCCCGTCTTCGGCATCAGCCGGACGCGCGTCTCGCCTTCGGCATATCGCTGCACCCGCCAATCGGTCTGCGCGGGCTTGCCGGTCTCGTGGCAGACCTTCTGACGCGGCCGGTTCGGCCAATCCACGATCAGCGGCAGATCCACGCGGCCCGTCTTCGGCTCGAGGTGCCCCCAAACCCTTGCAACATAGGTCTTTTTCACCTGCCGCTTCTCGAATTGCAGGCCCAGGTGGCGCTGCGCGTGCGGGCTCAGGCCAAAGACCATCACCCCCGACGTGTCCCGGTCCAGACGGTGCACCAGAAGCGCGGTGGGAAACGCCTCCTGCACCCGCGCCAGCAGGCAATCGGCCAGATGCGGCCCCTTGCCCGGCACCGACAAAAGGCCCGCGGGCTTGTCGATCACGACGATCTCGTGATCGGCATGCAGCACCTCCAGCGCATCCTTGGGCGGGTCGTAATCGCTCTCCATGCGCGGCGCTCTACACCAGCCGGGCGCGCGGGGCCACTCCCCTCTGGCCCCCCACCGTGCGCTGTGGCAAGACTCCGGCCATGCGTATCGACTATGACACCGTCTCGAAAACCATCGCGTCGCTCACCGAAGGCGAAACCGACGACGTCGCGCTCATGGCCACCGTGGTCTGCGAGCTGCACCACGCCGATGACCGCTTCGACTGGACCGGGTTCTACCGCGTGACGGAACCGGAATTGCTCAAGATCGGGCCCTATCAGGGCGGGCATGGCTGCCTGGTGATCCCGTTCTCGCGCGGGGTCTGCGGCGCGGCGGCCCGCAGCGGCGAGGTGCAGATCGTGGACGATGTCGAGACCTTTCCGGGCCATATCGCCTGCTCCAGCTCGACCCGCTCCGAGATCGTGCTGCCGGTGCGCGACGGGGCCGGCACCCTGATCGCGGTGCTGGACATCGACAGCGATCGGCCGGCCGCCTTCGGCCCCGGCGATGCCGCCGGGCTGGGCGCGGTGCTGGACCAGGTTTTCGGCCGCCTCTGACAAGGCATCGGGTGGACATTCATGGCGATTCACGTGCCATCATGAAATTTTCATTGATTTTTTCACGGAATCGCCGCATCGTGAAAATATAGCGCATTTTTTCACTGGTCCCGCCATGCACCAATCGGACCCAACCCGCACCCCGACCCTCGGCGCCGACCTGCGCGCCCTGCGCAAGGCGCGCGGGCTGACCCTGGCCGATCTGGCCGACCGGCTCGGGCGGTCCGTCGGCTGGCTCAGCCAGGTGGAGCGCGACCTCTCCGACCCTTCCATCAACGACCTGCGCGATCTGGCCGCGGTGCTGGATGTTCCGGTCTCCCTGCTCTTCGGCCAACCCGCCGCCCCCGC
>JAASSQ010000120.1 GCA_021767845.1 Roseovarius sp.
CCGCGCCTGCACGAAGAGATGGAGGCGATCGCCGAGGGCCTCGCCCGCGGCACGCCCTTCGACACGCTTCAGCGCGCCGCGATCCAGCGGCTGGAAAATTCGGGCTTCACCAAGGTCGATTACCTGGAGATCCGCGCCAATGACGACCTATCCCTGCTCGACGCCCCCACCCGGCCCGCGCGCCTCTTTGCTGCGGCGTGGCTGGCCGGGGTGCGGCTGATCGACAACATTGCGGTCTGATACCCCGTCCCGGCTTCATCGTTCCAAAAATACTCATACCGTAACATCGGCCGCAGGCGTCGCGCCCGAGGGTATTTTGACCAAGAAGAAACCGGCCGCGCTGCTCAGCCCCCGCAGGCCGCCTTGATGGAGCGGATGTTGTCGCCATAGGGCGCGGGATCGTCCACGCTGCCGCCCTTGAACACGGCCGAGCCCGCCACCAGCACGTCGGCACCAGCTTGCGCCATCAGCGGCGCGGTCTCGGGCGTGATGCCGCCGTCGATCTCGATATGAATGGGCCGGTCGCCGATCATCTCGCGCAGGCGGCGGACCTTGTCGATCTGGGAATGGATGAATTTCTGCCCGCCGAAGCCGGGGTTCACCGTCATCACGCAGATCAGGTCCACCATGTCCAGAAGATAGCCGATCTCCTCGATCCCCGTGCCGGGGTTCAGTGCCAGCCCCGCCTTGCACCCGGCCCCGCGAATGGCCTGCAGGGTGCGGTGGACATGCGACCCGGCCTCCAGATGCGCGGTCAGGATATCGGCGCCGGCCTCGGCGAAGGCCTCGATATAGGGATCGACCGGCGCGATCATCAGGTGCACGTCCATCACCGTCTTGATATGCGGCCGGATCGCGGCGCACATCGGCGGCCCGAAGGTCAGGTTCGGCACGAAATGGCCGTCCATCACGTCCACATGGATCCAGTCGGCGCCCTGCGCCTCCACCGCGCGGATCTCCTGCCCGAAATTGGCGAAATCCGCCGACAGGATGGACGGGGCGATCTTCAGCGAACGGTCGAATGTCATGGCGGGTCTCCTTGATCGCCCTGCACATGCGGCCTGCGCCGCCCAAGGTCAAGCCCCGCATGGAATTGATCCCGCCCCGCTTTCGTGCAACCGTCTGCGCCATGCGCGTCAGGGAGGAGGACCGCACGCCCATGAAAGGCATGATGCAGCACCGGCCGCTGAGGATCATCGACATCCTCACCCACGCCGCCGAAGCGTTTTCCGACCAGGGGATCGTCTCGGCCCGCGACGAGGGCGACCTGCACCGCCAGAGCTATCCCGAGACGCTGGCGCGCGTTGCGCGGCTGGCCCATGCGCTGACCGCGATGGGGGTGAAGCAGGGCGACCGCATCGCCACCCTGGCCTGGAACGGGCACCGGCATGTGGAACTCTATTACGCCGTGTCCGGCATGGGCGCGGTCTGCCACACGCTCAACCCGCGCCTTCCCCCCGAGCAGCTTGCCTATATCATCGGCCATGCCGAGGACAGGGTGCTCTGCGTCGATCC
The DNA here is from genome assembly GCA_021767845.1 of Roseovarius sp. Classification (GTDB taxonomy): domain Bacteria; phylum Pseudomonadota; class Alphaproteobacteria; order Rhodobacterales; family Rhodobacteraceae; genus Roseovarius. The sequence continues at coordinate 1,516 of JAASSQ010000120.1, forward strand.
CAGCCTCGTGCCCGTGGCCGGGGCGCTGCGCGACGACCTGCCCCGCGATCTGCGCCTCGTGGTGATGACCGGCGCGGCGCATATGCCCGACACCCCGCTCGACGCCACCTGTTACGAGGACCTGATCGCGGACCACCCCGGCAGCTTCGACTGGCCCCTGCTGCCCGAGGACACCGCCTCGTCGCTGTGCTATACCTCGGGCACCACCGGCCATCCCAAGGGTGCTCTCTATTCGCACCGTTCCACCGTGCTGCACGCCCTGACCGTGCCGCTGGCGCAGACCTCAAGCTTCGTCGCCGGGCGCCGCATCATGCCGGTGGTGCCGATGTTCCATGTCAACGCCTGGGGGCTGCCCTACACCGCGCCGCTCACGGGCATGACCCTGGTGATGCCGGGCCGCCACCTCGACGGGCCCGGCTTGTGGCGCCTGATGGAGGACGAAAAGGTGTATTCCTCCTGGGGCGTGCCGACCGTCTGGGCGAACCTTCTGACCGAGATCGAGGCGCAGGGCCGCGCGCCCGCCGCCTTCCGCGACCTGGTCGTCGGCGGCTCGTCGGCGCCGTCCGCTATGATCGAGGCCTACGAGGATTACGGCGTCACCGTCTCGCAGGCCTGGGGCATGACCGAGCTGAGCCCGATCGGCACGCACGGCATGATCCCCCCCGCCCTGCAGGGCGCCCCGCTGAGCGCGCAAATGCCGATCAAGACCAGCGCGGGCCGCCGCAAGTTCGGGCTGGAGTTCAAGATCGTCGATGACGACGGCACCGCCCTGCCGCATGACGGCACGGCGACGGGTGAACTGTACGTGCGCGGAAATACCGTGATCTCGGGCTATTTCCGCAACGACGCGGCGACGGCGGCCGCGATGGATGCCGAGGGCTGGTTCGGCACCGGCGATGTCGCCTCGATCTCTCCGCACGGCCAGCTCGTCATCCGCGACCGCGCCAAGGACCTGGTGAAATCGGGCGGCGAATGGATCAGCTCGATCGACCTTGAAAACGCCGCCATCTCGCACCCCGCGATCCGAACCTGCGCGGTGATCGCCGCACCGCACCCGAAATGGGATGAACGCCCCGTCCTGGTCGTGGTCCCCGAGGGCGACGCGCGCCCCACGCTGGACGACATCCACGCCCACATGGCGCCGCATTTCGCGCCGTGGCAACTGCCCGACGACCTGCTTTTCGTCGAGGACCTGCCGCTCACCGCCACCGGCAAGGTCTCCAAGCTGACCCTGCGCCAGCAGTTCGCCGATTACGTCCTGCCCGACCTGCGAAAGGGGGGCGCATGAGCACCGATCTCGATACCGCCGCAGTCGAAGACTGGCTGACCGCGCATATGCCGGGCTTTTCCGGCCCGCTCACCGCCACCCCGATCACCGGCGGGCAATCGAATCCGACCTATCGGCTGGACACGCCCTCGGGCGCCTATGTCCTGCGCCGCAAGCCGCCGGGCGTGCTGCTGAAATCCGCCCATGCCGTCGATCGCGAGTTTCGCGTGCAACAGGCGCTGGCCGGAACCGAGGTGCCGGTCGCCCGGATGCATGTGCTGTGCGAGGATGACAGCGTGATCGGCTCGGCCTTCTACGTGATGGAGGCGGTCGCCGGCCGCACTTTCGACGACCCCGCGATGCCCGGCCTCGCCCCCGACGAACGCAGCGCGATGATCGGCGCGATGAACGGGGTTCTGGCCGCGATCCACGAGGTCGATATCGACGCCGCCGGCCTGTCGGATTTCGGGCCTACGGGCAATTACTACGCCCGCCAGCTCGACCGCTGGACCAAGCAGTACCGCGCCAGCCAGACCGAGGATCTGCCCGACATGGACGCGCTCATCGACTGGCTGGGCGCCAACATGCCACCCGACGACGGGCAGCGCCGGCTGGTGCATGGCGACTACCGGCTCGACAACCTGCTCTTCGCGCCCGACCGGCCGGAAATCGCTGCCGTTCTGGATTGGGAACTCTCCACCCTCGGCCACCCCTATGCCGATCTGGCCGGCGTCATCATGCAATGGTCGATGCCGCATACGCGCGAGGGTCGCGGGCTCGCCGGCGTGAATCGCGCCGCCCTCGGCCTGTGGGAGGATCAGCGGTTCATCGACGAATACTGTGCCCGCCGCGACCTGCCGGGGATCGAGAATTTCGAATTCTACCTCGCCTTCTGCCATTTCCGCATGGCCGCGATCCTGCAAGGCGTGAAGAAACGCGCGCTCGACGGCAACGCCTCGGACCCCGAACGCGGCCTGCAACTGGGCGCCTATGTCCCGCAATTCGCCGCCCGCGGCCTCGACGTGACGAACGCATGACCGACGACGACACCAATTCCCACCTCTTCGAGGCCCCGTCGGCCTTCGCCACCCATCTCGGCATCCGCCAGACCGGCTGGCGCAAGGGCTGGGCGCGGGTCGAGGCGCCGCTGGCACCGCATGTGGCCAACCGACAGGGCCTGCCCCACGGCGGTCTGCACGCCACGCTGCTCGACACCGCGATGGGCTTCGCCGGCTGCTTCACCGGCGATCCCGACCAGCAGCAGATGGCGCTGACCCTGTCGATGACCGTCAACTACCTCGGGCAGGCGCGGGGCAGCCGCCTGGTCGCCGAAGGCCGCGTCACAGGCGGCGGGCGCAAGACCTATTTCGCCGAAGCCCGCGTGACCGACGACCAGGGCACCCTGATCGCCACCGCCACCGGGGTCTTCCGCTACCGCACCCCGGCCACGCCCTGACCCCGCCCTTCATCGTTCCCCGAATACTCCCGCCGGAGGCACCCGACACCGGGCCGGCACGCCGCGCGGGGACGGATCGCGCTTCGTTCGCCCACCCGCAGGCGCGCCCCGCCATCCACAGCGCGTCACTGGCAGGTCCAGCCCCCATCGACGGGAATCGACGTGCCGGTCACGTTGTGCGCGATCGGGTGGCACAGCCACAGCGCCAGCGCCCCGATCTCCGCCGGGTCCGAGGTCCGGCGGCTCGGCTGTTTCTCCGACAACAGGCTGGCGATCCCCGCGTCGCGGTCGCCGCCATGCTCGGCCGCACGGGCCTCGATCTGCGGCTCGATGATGGCCGTTTCCGTCCAGCCCGGGCAGATGCAGTTCACCGTGACGCCCCCCGCGGCCCTGCTCCCGGCATCGGCATATTCCAGCGCGGCGACCCGGCTCAGCCCCACCAGGCCGAATTTCGACGCCACGTAAGGCGCCTTGTTGACCGACGCGACCAGCCCGTGAACCGACGCGATGTTGATGACCCGGCCATAGCCCCGCGCCGCCATGCCCGGCATCGCGCGGCGCATGGTGTGGAACGCCCCCGTCAGGTTCACCGACAGGATTTCGTTCCAGGTCTCGGGCGTCGCCTCGGCCAGCGGCACGGTCCGCTGGATGCCGGCGTTGTTGACCAGGATGTCGATCCCGCCCCAGTCCTCCAGCGCATCCATCATCGCGCCCACGGCATCCTCGTCGGCCATGTCGGCCCCGAAGAACCGCGCCTCGGGCGCGCCGGCCTGCCGCATCTCGGCGCAGATCGCCTCGCCCTGCGCGGCATCGGCGAGGCCGTGCACCGCCACCCGCACCCCGGCCGCGGCCAGTGCTTTTGCGATCGCCAGGCCGATCCCCTGCACCGATCCCGTCACCAGCGCGGTTTTCCCAGCCAGATCATCCCGTGTCATGTCAGTTCCTCCCGCAGGGTCTTCTTCAGGATCTTGCCTTGGTCGCTTTTCGGCAGTTCCGGCAGGAAACGGTATTCCTTGGGCCGCTTGAACCGGGCGATCCGCTCCAGGCAATGCGCGTCCAGCGCGGCGGCCTCCACCTGCTGCCCCGGCACCAGCGCCACGAAGGCCACGACCTCCTCGCCCCATTCGGGATGCGGGCGGCCAACCACCGCGACCTCGTGCACCGCCGGATGGGTCAGCAGAGCCTCCTCCACCTCGCGCGGATAGATGTTCGTGCCGCCCGAGATGATCACGTCCTTCGAGCGGTCGCGCAGCACCAGGAACCCCTCGGCATCCAGCGCGCCCATGTCGCCGGTCCGCAGCCAGCCGTCTGGGATCGCCCTGGCCGTGGCCTCGGGGTTGTTCCAGTAGCCCGGCATCACCAGCGACCCGGCAACCGCGATCTCCCCGGTCTCGCCGGGCGGCACGTCGCGGCCCTCGGGGTCCAGCACCCGGATACGGCAGCCGCTCTGCGCGATCCCGACCGATGCCAGCCGCTCGCGCCAGCGCGGATGGCTGCGGTCGGCGACCAGCGCGCGGGGCAGCACGGTGATCGCCATCGGCGCCTCGCCCTGCCCGTAGATCTGCACGAAACGCGGGCCCATGCGCTCCACCGCCTCGATGATGTCCGCGGTGTACATCGGCCCGCCGCCATAAACGACGGTCCTGATCCCCTCGCCATCCAGGCCCCGCGCCGCCGCGCGGTCCACCAGCCGCCGCACCATCGTCGGTGCCGCGAACATCGAGACATTGCCCAGCCTCGGTGCCAGGTCCAGCACCTCGTCGGCATCGAACCCGCCCGAGGGCGGCACGACATGGCGCGCCCCCCGGATCACGTGCATGAAATTGTAAAGACCCGCGCCATGCGACATCGGCGCGGCGTAAAGGATCGCGTCCTCGTGCAACACCTCGTCCACATCGGCGAAATAGCCCAGCGTCATGGTCTGCAGGTTCCCGGCCGAGATCATCACGCCCTTGGGCTTGCCGGTGGTGCCGGAGGTATAGAACAGCCACGCCATCGCGTCCGGGGTCATGTCCACCGGCGCGGTCGGCCCATCCTGCGCCCGCATCGCGGCAAACTCCGCACCGTCCATGTCGATCACCCGGGCCGTGCCTTCCGCGATCAGCTCGGCAAGCCCCATCTTCGGCACGCTGAAGACGACCCGCGCCTCCGCGTTCCCGATGATCCAGGCGGCCTCGCGCGGGTGCAGCTTGGCGTTGATCGGCACCACGGCGGCGCCCGCGTACCACGCACCGTAAAGCGCCTCCAGGTAATCGGTCCGGTTCGTCACGAACAGCGCCACCCGGTCGCCCGGCACCACGCCCCGGTCCCGCAGCGCCGCCCCGATCGCGGCGGCCCGCCGGTCGAAGGCGCGGTAATTGGCCACCACTTCCGTCCCGGCCAGCAGCGCCGGGGCATCGGGCCACCGCAGGGCCGCCCGCCTGAGCCATTCCGCCAGGTTCATCGCGCCACCTCCACCGCTTCGAGGATCGAACAGTAATTCGCCACGCCCGAACCGCCCATGTTGAAGACACAACCCAATTCGGCCCCGGGGCGCTGCATCTCGCCCGCCTCGCCGGCAAGCTGCGCCGCGACCATCGCGTGCATCGACACGCCCGTGGCCCCCACGGGGTGCCCCTTGGCCTTCAGCCCGCCCGACAGGTTGACCGGCAAGGCCCCGTCCGGCGCGACCAGACCGCTCTCCAGCGCGGCGCGTCCCTTGCCCGGCGGGGCCAGCCCCATCGCCTCGTAGATCATCAGCTCGGCAATGGTGAAGCAATCGTGCACCTCGGCGACGTCTAAATCCCGCGCCTTGATCCCCGCCGCCTCGAAGGCGCGGGCAAAGGCCGCGGCAGGCCCCTCGAACCGCAGCATGTCGCGCCGCGACATGGGCAGGAAATCATTGACCTGCACAGCCGAGCGGAACCGCACCGCGCGCGCGAATTCCCCCGCCATGTCCTCGGACACCAGCACGACCGCCGCCGCGCCGTCGGAAATCAGCGAGCAATCCGTCAGCCGCAACGGCGGGGCCACCAGCGGGTTCTTCTCGCTCACCGTGTTGCAGAACTCGAACGCAACCGCCTTGCGAATCTGCGCCAGCGGGTTCTTCAGCGCGTTGGCATGGTTCTTGACCGCGATCCGCGCCAGCGTCTCGGACTGGTCGCCATGCGCCTGGAAATAGCTCTCCTCGATGCGCCCGAAAATTTGCGGAAAGGACAGGCCCCCTTCCTCGGGCTGGTAGGCGGCATGGCCCAGCGCCTCGGCGACGCCCGCGGTGTCCTTTTCCGACATTTTCTCGACCCCCACGACCAGCGCGCAGCGCACGCTGCCCGCCCGGATCGCCTCGCGCGCCGCATAAAGCGCCGCCGACCCCGAGGCACAGGCATTTTCCAGCCGCGTCGCCGGCGTGAAGCGGAAATCGTCATGCGCCTGCAGCGCAAGCGAGGCCGGGAACCCGTCGCTGACCAGCCCGGCGTTGAAATGGCCCATCCAGATCCCGTCCACGTCGCCCGCCTCGATCCCGGCATGGGCCAGCGCCTCGGTGACGGGCTGGGCGATCAGGGTCTCCAGCGCCATGTCCGCATGGTTGCCGAAGGCGGTATGCCCCCAGCCGACAATCGTTGCCTCCACCATCGTCCGTCCTCCCTTCCGGCTATTCGGGGATACTGCTAGGCTTATAATCGCTCAATCTCGGGAAACCACTTAGGTAAAACTACGATGGTCCACGCGCCGGACAGCGCCCCTTCGGAAATCGGGTTCGAACTGGCCCCGGTCGGCCTCGCCGTGACCCGGCAGCGGATCATCGTCCAGTGCAACCAGCGCTTCTGCGAAACCTTCGGCTATCCGCGCGAGGCGCTGGAAGGTCAGTCGCTGTCCCGGCTCTACCCCTCCGAACAGGAATTCGAACAGATCGGGGCACGGGGCGAAAAGCTGATGCAGGGCTCGGGCCGCTACAATGACGAACGGATCATGCGGCGCAGCGACGGGGCGCTCTTCTGGTGCCGGGTCCGCGGCCAGTCGCTCACACCCGCCGATCCCTTCGCCCACGCGGTCTGGAGCTTTGCCGATCTCTCGCAACTCCGGCCCGTGGTGGACATCACCCAGCGCGAACGCGAGGTCGCCATGCACCTTGTCGCGGGGCTGACCAGCAAGGAAACCGCGCGACAGCTCGGCCTCTCGCCCCGCACGGTCGAGGCACACCGCGCGCGGCTGATGACGAAATTCGGGGCCGCGAACGGCTCGCAACTGATCGCCCGCCTGTCAGGCGCGCCGATCTAG
>JAASSQ010000121.1 GCA_021767845.1 Roseovarius sp.
CCCCTACGGGCTGCCACTTCCCCCTCTCACGAACGGCAGCAGCCAGGCACCGGGTTGTATGCGCGGACACTGCCTTGCCACCCCGGATGGCCTGTTCCGGCGCGCGGATCAGCCCGCCGCACCATGCACGACATGCCGGCCCCGCCCGGCGGCTTTGGCCGCGTAGAGCGCCGCATCCGCATCCGCGATCATCTGCTCCGCGCAGGCCCCGGGACAGGTGGCGCGCAACGTGGCGCCGATGCTGGCCGAGATGCGGCAGGTCTCGTCGCCATAGGGAACAGGCACCTCCAGCCGCGCGATCAGCCGCCGCGCCAGGTCATCCACCTGCGCGCGGCGCGACAGGCCCGGCAGCAGAAGCACGAATTCGTCCCCGCCCACGCGCAGCACCCGGTCTTCCGCCCGTGTCTCGGCCAGCATGGCCCGCGCCGCCTGTTGCAAGACATGGTCGCCCGCCGCATGGCCCAGACGGTCATTCACCGCCTTGAAGAAATCCAGGTCCAGGGCCATCAGCGCGAATTCCCCCCCGCCCTCGATCAGCCGGGACAGCACGGGTTGCAACGCGCGGCGATTGCCAAGCCCCGTCAGCGTGTCGGTAAAGGCTTGTTCCTCGGCCGCGATCCGCGCCCCCTGCAGCCGCAGGTTCAGCTTGCGCGACGCCTCCATCGCCGCCGACTTGGCCTCGATCAGGTAGAGCATCTCGATCGCCAGGTCGGTGGCGGCGAAATCGCGGCTGGTCAGTCCGAAATCGCGCACCGCCTCGGGCAGGGCGATGCCGAAGGACAGGTTCACGACCGCCCCGCCCGCAAGCCCTGCGCCCGCATCGCGCCCTAGCGGCGCAAGCACGCCCTTCAGCCCCGTGCCGGGCGGCCGGCGCAGCCGCAGGCGCAGCGGCTGCCCCGCCAGCCCGCGCAGCGCGCGCATGGATCCGTCGATGCGCGGGCGGCGCAGCTCGAACACCTCGAGGAACCGGCGCGCCTCGATCCCCGCGGCGCCGACGACGCGTTCCAGCACCGGCCCGGCGTGCACGATATGCCCCGAGCGGGACAGCCGCAGATGCATCGGGCACAGCACGTCCAGCCAGTCGTCCACCGCCGGGGCGGCCATGGTCCGGCCCGTCATGGTGCCGCCCCGAGGGTGAACCTCCGGCCCTCGGCATGATCCCGGGCGGCCAGGGCGATCGCGATCCGCTCGCGCTCCTGCCCGCCCGCGTGCTCAAGCACCGCAAGCGCGCCGTAATCGTCGGCCAGCGCCCGCAACAGGCCCACGATCACGTGGCCGAACCCCGCCGAGGGCACCTGTCCGTCCCCGACCGTCAGGGTGTAGTGGTCGTCCCCGTGCGCGATCAGCGTCAGCGGCGGCAGACGCAGGTCGGGCATGGCCAGCCGCGCGCGGCCCGGCAGATCCTCGAGCGAGTGCAGGAAATCGTCGAACGTCTCGCCCCCAAAGCGCAGCAGGCGCCGCACGGCCCCGGCATTCGGATGGGTCACAAGGTAGGTGCCGATATCCTCAAGGATATCGCGCCGCGGCCGATCCAGCGCCGCCGCCACCTCGCGCAGCAGGCGCGGCGTGATCGCCGGGTCGTAGTTCAGCATCGCCTCGAACTCGCCATAGCCCAGGTCGAGCCGCGCCATGATCCCGCGCCAGACATCATCGCCGTGGGAATCGCGCACGAACCGCTCGATCGCGCGGTTGATCAGGCCTTGCATATCCGCCTCCACTCACCAAGGCTCCCATCATGCCCGGCCACCGTTAAGGCCCCGTCAACACATTCAATTGTCACGATTTTTGCGCTTCCAACCGTCAACGCTTGCCGCACCCGCCGCGGGTTGCTACATCTATCCTATCCGTTGGGGTGCCTCGGGCAACCGGGGCTGAGAGGTCCGCGACCAACCCATCGAACCTGATCCGGTCAGCACCGGCGGAGGGAACGGAACGCGCGCACCGCGCCCAGGCACCGCTCTTCCTTCCCCCGGCACCGGCACGAAAGGACGAGACGATGCACAGACCATTCCAGACCTTCCGGCCCGACGGGCACCGCCGCGCCTGCCCCCTGTCCCTCCCGATCCCGCAAGGAGCGTTCTCATGACCCGTTTCATCGCCTTTCTCGCCGGCCTCGCGCTGGCCACGCCGGCCTTGGCGCAAGACAAGCTGACACTGGTTCTGGACTGGTTCGTCAATCCCAATCACGGGCCGATCATCGTGGCGCAGGAACGCGGCTATTTCGCCGAGGAAAACCTCGAGGTCGAGGTGATCGCCCCCGCCGATCCCTCCGCCCCGCCCAAGATGGCCGCCGCGGGCAAGGCCGATCTGGCGATCTCGTACCAGCCGCAACTGCACCTCCAGGTGGCCGAGGGCCTGCCGCTCGCCCGGGTCGGCACGCTGGTCGCAAGCCCGCTTAATTGCCTTCTGGTGCTCGAGGACGGCCCGATTGACACCGTGGCCGACCTGAAAGGCGGCAAGGTCGGCTTTTCCGTCGCCGGTGTCGAAGAGGCGCTGCTAAGCGCGCTTCTGACCGATGCGGAGCTGACGCTCGATGACATCGACCTCATCAACGTCAACTGGTCGCTGTCGCCGTCGCTGATGTCCGGGCAGGTCGATGCCGTGATCGGCGCCTACCGCAATTTCGAACTGAACCAGATGGAGCTCGAAGAGGTCGAAGGCCGCTGCATGTATCTCGAGGAAATGGGCGTGCCTCCTTATGACGAGCTGATCTATGTCGCCAACCCCGACACGGCCGACATGGACGCGATCGCCCGCTTCCTGCGCGCCACCGAGAAAGCGACCCAGTATATCGTGAACCACCCGCAGCAAGCGTGGGAGATCTTCTCGGGCACCTCTGCCGATCTGCAGGACGAGTTGAACGCGATGGCCTGGACCGACACGATCCCGCGCTTCGCGCTGCGCCCCGCCGCGCTCGATCACGGGCGCTACCGCGACTTCAGCGCCTTCCTGGCGAATGCGGGTCTGCTCGACGCGGCGCAGCCCGTTTCCGACGTGGCCATCGACCCGGCGGCCCAATGATGGTGGGCTACGGCGAAACCTTCGGCGCATGGCGCACGGCGGCGGGCGATCACTGGCCCGCCTACACCCGCCACGCCTTTGTCGAGGGGCTGCGCGACGGCAGCCTGCCGCGCGCGGCCTTCCTCGACTATCTCGTGCAGGATTACATCTTCCTGATCCATTTCTCCCGTGCCTGGGCTTTGGCCGTGACCAAGGCCGACACCGTGGACGAGATGCGCCTTGCGGCGGGCACCGTCAACGCGCTCATCAATGACGAGATCGCGCTGCACATCCGCACCTGCGCCGAGGCCGGTCTGACGGAGGCCGACCTCGCCCGGGCCGAGGAAAAGACCCAGAACATCGCCTATACGCGCTATGTTCTGGATGCCGGCCATTCCGGCGATTTCCTCGACCTGCTGGCGGCCCTCGCGCCCTGCGTGCTGGGCTATGGCGAGATCGGCGCGCGGCTGGCGCAGGAGGCCACGTCGCGAACCTATGCCGACTGGATCGCCACCTATGCCGGCGACGACTACCAGCAGGTCTGCCGCGACGTCGGTGCGCTCATCGACACTGCGGTGGCCCGTCGGCTGGGCGCCACGCCGCAGGACAGCCCGCGATGGCCGGCGCTCTGCGCCCGCTTTGCCACCGCCACCCGGCTGGAAGTGGGCTTCTGGGACATGGGGCTGGAGCGGTGAGCGCCCCGGCGCTGCATGTCTCGGGCACCGCCCGCATCGGGGCCGAGCACGTGTTCGGCCCGCTCACGCTCGACGCCGCGGGCGGGGCGTGGACCTGCCTTCTGGGCCCGTCCGGCGTGGGCAAGACCACCCTGCTGCGGCTCATCGCGGGGCTTGATGACGTGACCGGGTTCGCCGGCACGATCACCGCCTCGGACGGCCTGCCGCTTCAGGGGCGGCTGGCGCTGATGGCGCAAAGCGATCTGCTGATGCCGTGGCTCGACGTGGTGGACAATGCGCTGCTCGGCGCGCGGCTCAGGGGGAACCGGCCCGACCGCGACCGCGCCCGCGAGGTGCTGGAACGGGTGGGCCTTGGCGATCACCTGCACAAGCGGCCCGGCCAGTTGTCGGGCGGGCAGCGGCAGCGCGTGGCGCTGGCCCGCACCCTGATGGAGGATCGCGCCATCGTCCTGCTGGACGAACCCTTCTCGGCGCTCGATGCGCGCACCCGGTCCCAGATGCAGGACCTGGCCTGCGAGCTTCTGGCGGGCCGCACCGTCCTGATGGTCACCCACGATCCGGCCGAGGCGGCGCGCCTGGGAGACGCGATCCTCGTGATGTCGCCCGACCGGCTCGATCCGGTCGCCCCGCCGCCGGGGCCCGCGCCCCGCGCCGTGGACGATAACGCGACGCTCAGGGCGCAGGCCGCCCTGCTCACCCGCCTGCGAGAGGAGGCCTGAGCCGATGCGCCTGCGCGGCCCCCTGCCCTCGGTCCTCGCCTCGGCCGGTCTTGCCATCGCGCTCTGGCAGGCGGTGGTACTCCTTGCCGCGCCACCCGCCTATATCCTGCCGGGGCCGTGGGACGTGGCCGAAACGCTCTGGATGGCGCGGGGGCAGATCGCGCATCACTCGGTCTATACCATGGCCGAGGTCTTGCTGGGCCTGACGCTTGGCGCGATCCTAGGGGCGCTTTCTGCAATCGGGCTGGCCGCCTCGCCGCTGGCGCAGGTGTTGCTGCGGCCCATGATGGTCTTCAGCCAGGCGATCCCGGTTTTCGTGCTGGCCCCGATCCTGACGCTGTGGATGGGCTACGGCATCTGGCCCAAGGTCGTCATGGCCCTGCTCATCATCTATTTCCCCGTCACCTCGGCCTTTTTCGACGCGCTGATGCGCCCGCCGGGGGCGTGGCTCGACCTGGCCCGCGTGATGGGTGCGACCCGCGCACGGATCATGTGGCATATCCGCATCCCCGCCGCGCTGCCGGGCCTGGCCTCGGGGCTGCGTCTGGCGGCGGTCTACGCGCCGATCGGCGTCATCATCAGCGAATGGGTCGGCGCGTCGCGCGGCCTGGGGTACCTGATCCTGCTGGCGCTCGGCCGGGTGAAGGTGGACCTGATGTTCGCCACGACGCTGGCGCTGGCGGTCTTCACGCTGCTGACCTACGCGCTTGTCGATCGTATCTGCCGCCGCTGGCTCGACGCCCCCTCCGGCCCGGCCTGAGGGCAATGCTGCACTGCAGTACCGACGTGATACCGACGTTATACCGACGTGATACCGAAGCCGGTTTTCTAGAAATCCGTGGGCGCCCCGCCCTCCGCCTTCCGCCGGGCGACAAATGCTTCCAGCTCCTCGCGGATTGCCTCGTCCATCGGCGGCGGCTCGAACCGCGCCAGTATGTCCCCGGCCACCTGGTGCGCCCTTGCCGCGGTCCAGATGCCGCCCGAGGCCTCCCAGGATTCATAGTTGCGCCAGTCGCTCAGGAACGGCTGGTAGAAGGCGGTGGTATAGCGGTCCTGCGTGTGCTGGATGCCGAAGAAATGCCCCTTGTCGCCCACGTCGCGCACCGCGTCGAATGCGATGTCATCGGGCGTCGTCGCGGTGAGCATCGGGTCCATATACCGTTGAATATGCTGGAGGATTTCGCAATCCATGACCAGCTTTTCCGGGCTCGCGATCAAGCCGCCCTCCAGCCACCCGGCAGCGTGATAGACCATGTTGGCCCCCGCCTGCACCGCCGACCACAGGCTGTTCGAGGTCTCCCACACCGCCTGCCCGTCCGGCACGTTCGCCGCACAAACCCCGCTGGCCCGCATCGGCAGGCCGTAAAACCGTGCCATCTGCCCCGTCATCTGCGTCGCGCGCATGTATTCCGGCGTGCCAAAGGCCGGCGCGCCGGTCTTCATGTCCACGTTCGAGGTGAACGTGCCGATCGCACAGCAGGCACCGGGGCGGATCACCTGCGCCAGCACAACCGCGCTCAACCCCTCCGCTAGGCTCAGGGCGACGGCCCCCGACATGGTGACAGGCGCCATCGCCCCGGCCAGTGTGAAGGGCGTGACGACAAGCCCCTGGTTGCGCCGGGCGATCCGCATCCAGCCGTCCAGCATCGGGTAGTCGTGCTTGAGCGGCGAGGTCGAATTGATGTTGGTATACATGCGCGGCTGCGCGTCGAACGCCTCGTGGCTCAGCCCGCCCGCGATGCGCACCATCTCCATCACGTCCTCGACCCGCTCTCGGCCCAGGCAATAGGCATGGGTCACCTTGTCGGTCAGGGTCAGCTTGTCATAAAGCACGTCCAGATGCCGCACGCTGGCATGGATATCCTGCGGCTCCACCGGGTAGCCGCCGACGAAATGGATGCAGTTGAAATAATGGCTGAGCTTCAGCAGATCGCGGCACATCACGCGCGTGCCCGGCACCTTGCGTCCGATCGCCAGGTCCCAGTAATTCGGCGGTGACGAGACGTTTCCGAACACCATGTTCCGCCCGCCGATCGTGATCTGACGGTCGGGGTTGCGGGGGGTGATGGTCCATTCGGCGGGGGCCTTGGCGATCATCTCCATGACGAAATCGCGGCCCATGCGCACGTTCTCGCCCACGATGATGCAGCCGCCCGAGCCGCGCAGGATCTCGACCGCTTCGGGATTCAGGAACTCGATCCCGATCTCTTCGAGGATGCGCATCGCACCGTCATGGATCGCCGCGATCCCGGCCTCGTCCAGCGGTTCGACGGGGCGGTCCATGTTGACCGGCGGCGCCCATGGCATCTGCTCGATCACCGACAGGCCCCGCCGCGCCGCGTTGCCCGCATGTCCCCCGCCGCGCCGCCTGCGTTTCGCTGCATCCGCCATCGCGCCGACCTCCCTTGTGTGTCCATCACATGGAAGCACCCCGCGCCGCCCGGCGTTTGCCAGTGCGCGACGGTTCGTGTCGTTTTCGGGAAGTCCCTGCCGGCGCGACGCCGTCAGCCGCGCCTTGCCGCGCGCCGCCCGGTCCACAGGATGTAGGCCGCCAGGCTGCCCACAACGATCACACCGCCCACCACCATCATCGGCGTCGGCGCCTCGCCAGTGCCCAGCCAAACCCAGGCCGGCCCCAGCACCGTTTCCAGCAGCATCAGCAGGCTGACATTCGACGCATGGGTGAACCGCGAGGCCACCGACAGCGTGAAAAACGAGACCGGCAGGATGACCAGCCCGGTCACCGCGATCGCCCAGACCGCCCCGTCCGTCATCGCCGCGGTCCCCGCCACGCCCATGCCCGTCAGCCCCGCCAGAAAGGCGCCCGTCCCGATCACCAGGAGAATGGGCAGTTGCGGGCGCCGCCGCATCACGACGAAATTCAGCGCCAGCACCAGGGCCGTGCCAAGCCCGTAGAGCGCCCCCAGAAGCGCATCCAGATTCAGCCCGACATCGCCCTCCTTGCCGCCGAAAACGGCAATGCCGATCCCGCCCATCACCGCCACGATGGCGGCCCACGTGGCCAGCCGCGTGGGTTCGCCCAGGATCAGCCACGCCAACAGCGCCGAGAATACCGGCACCGTGGCCAAGCCGAACAGCACCACCGCCACCGGCGCCACCGAGATGCCGAGGCCAAAGAGCGTCGCATTGAAGAACTGGCACACCACGATCGTAAGCCCGAACCCGCTGACCAATGCCGCAAGGTCGCCGCGCCGGTCACGGCTGAACAGGGCCCAGGCCAGCAGCATCGCGCTGCCCATCAGCAGGCCGCGCCACGCCACCATCGCGAACCCACCCATCCCCGACCACCGCATGAACAGCGTGTCAGGCGTCAGGACCAGCGTGCCGAACGTGGCAAGGAAAATGCCGAACAGCGGATGGCGCGTCATGCAAGCATCCAGTGGGGCAAATGCCCGATATCGGGCAGCACCGCATCGGCCAGCGGGGCCAGTTCATCGCGCCCGGCCATGCCGGTCAGAACCCCGACCGTCTGCATCCCGGCGGCGCGCCCGGCCAGCAGGTCATGGGTGCTGTCGCCCACCATGACGATGCGCGCAGGCGCAAGCCCGGTCGCATGGGCAAAGGCCAGAAGCGGCTCGGGCGCAGGTTTCGCCCCATGCCCGGAGTCGAACCCGGCTATGAAATCGAACAGATCCTCGGCCCCCGCGTTGCGCAGGTGGCTGCGCGCGCCGAACTCGGTATCGTTGGTCATCACTCCAAGCGCCAACCCCTCGCGCGCCAGCCGGCCCAGGAATTCGGGCAGCGGCACGGCCGGGGCCAGCGGCGCATCCGCTGCGCTCAGCGCAAGGAAATTCTCGATTTCCTCAAGGCTGTGCCCCGGCAGGGCGCGCGCCACGCATTCCGCCGCCTCGCGGTTGGTTCCGGCAACGACCGGGCTGGTCGGGTTGAACCGCCCCGCGCCGAGGTCGAAGTCGATTTCCGATGCGATCCGCGCCATGACCTCGGCAGCGCCGCCCGACAGGCTGCGCATCGTCTCGACCGCCCAGACATTCCACGTGGCATGAAAATCGAACAGCG
>JAASSQ010000122.1 GCA_021767845.1 Roseovarius sp.
GATGCGCTTGCGGTGCTGCGCGATCTGGTGCGGGAAACCGGGGCCGGCGCGGTCTATTGGTCCCGCGCCTATGATCCCGACAGTGTCGCGCGCGACCGAAAGGTGAAGGCCGGGCTGAAGGATGACGGGCTGGACGCGGCAAGCCATCTTGGGCACCTGATGTTCGAGCCGTGGACGGTCGAAACCAAGACGGGCGGCTATTACAAGGTCTACACGCCTTTCTGGCGGGCGGTGAAGGACCGTGACGTGCCTGAACCGCAGGCCGCTCCGTCGCGTATTCCCGCGCCCGACACGTGGCCCGACAGCGACGATCTGGACACCTGGCGCATGGGCGCCGCGATGAACCGGGGCGCAGCCGTCTGCGCACCTTATCAGCGCGTGGGCGAAGAGGCCGCGCAGGGCCGTCTGGGCTGGTTCACGGGCGACGCGATCGCGGATTACGAGGAAATGCGCGATCTTCCGGCCGAGGACGGTACCTCTGGCCTGTCGGAGAACCTGGCCCTGGGCGAGATTTCGCCGCGCCGCTGCTGGCACGCGGGCCTGCGCGCCCTGCACGAGGGCAAGGCTGGGGCCGAGGCCTGGATCAAGGAACTGGTCTGGCGCGAGTTTGCCTACCATCTGGCGTGGAACACCCCGCGCATCGTCGATCGCAACTGGCGCGAGGACTGGGATGCCTTCCCCTGGAATGAGGACGAGGATCACCCCCATGTCATCGCCTGGAAACAGGGGCGCACCGGCATCCGCTTTGTGGACGCGGCCATGCGCGAGATGTATGTCACCGGGCGAATGCACAACCGCGCGCGGATGATCGTCGCCTCCTACCTGACCAAGCATCTGCTGAGCCATTGGCGCATCGGTCAGAAGTGGTTCGAGGATTGCCTGACCGACTGGGACCCGGCCAGCAACGCGATGGGCTGGCAGTGGTCTGCTGGATCCGGCCCCGACGCCACGCCCTATTTCCGCGTCTTCAATCCCGAAACCCAACTGGACAAGTTCGATCCAGATCGGGCCTACCTGCGCCGCTGGATCGCCGAGGACCGGGCCAATCCGACCGGGACCGCGCTATCCTATTTCGACGCGATCCCGCGCAGCTGGGGTCTGAGCGCCGACGACCCCTATCCCGCCCCGATCGTGGACGTGAAGGAGGGACGCGCGCGTGCGCTGGATGCCTACGAGAACAGGGATTTCTGAACGCGCCGACAAAACCCTTGCCGTTGCGGCGGCGCCCGCCATAGCCTTTGACGAAAACGACATGGACAGAACTCACATGATCCTGACCGAGACAGCCGGACAAACCGGGCTGCCCCGCTATTTCACGCAATGTTTCGCCGCGGCGCGCGCGCTCAAGCACGGCCGGCTGGACATCCGGCTGCCCGACGACCGCGTGTTTCGCGCCGAAGGCCCCAAGCCCGGCCCGGTGGCCGAGGTGGTGATCCACAATGGCGACGTGTTCACGCGGATGGTGCGCGAGGGCTACCTGGGGTTTTGCGACGCCTATCTGGAGGGTTGGTGGTCCACGCCCGACCTGCAGGCCTTCATGGACATGGTGAACGCCGACAACGACGAAATGTACAACAGCTACCCGGGCCAGAGCCTCGTGCAGCTTTACGAGAAAATCCGCTTCTGGCTGCAGCGCAACACGAAATCGCAGGCCCGCAAGAACATCAGCTATCACTATGACTTGGGCAACGATTTCTATCGCCTTTGGCTCGATGACACGATGACCTATTCCAGCGCCCTGTTCGAGACGGGCCAGGAAAGCCTGGAGAAGGCCCAGACCGCCAAGTACGCGGCGATGGTGGACCAGATGGGGGTCAAGCCCGGCGATCATGTTCTGGAAATCGGCTGCGGGTGGGGCGGCTTCGCCGAATATGCCGCCGCCGAGCGCGGCCTGAAGGTGACGGGCCTCACGATCAGCCGCGAACAGTTCGACTATGCCACCGACCGGATCGAGAAGGCCGGGTTGTCCGACCGGGTGGATTTCAAGCTTCAGGATTACCGCGACGAAACCGGCACCTATGACGGGATCGCCAGCATCGAGATGTTCGAGGCCGTGGGTCAGAAATACTGGCCGGTCTACTTCCGAAACGTGCGCGAACGGTTGCGGCCGGGGGCGCAGGCGACCTTGCAGATCATCACCGTGGCCGATCATCGGTGGGATGCCTATCGCAAGGGCGTGGATTTCATACAGAAATACATATTCCCCGGCGGCATGCTGCCCAGCCCCAAGGTTCTTCGCGACGAGGTCGAGCGCGCCGGACTGCATGTCCAGGGGTCGATGGAGTTCGGTCAAAGCTACAGCCAGACGCTGCGCCGCTGGCATGATACCTTCAACGAAAAATGGGACGAGGTCGCGCGGCTGGGGTTCGACGACCGCTTTCGCCGGATGTGGAATTTCTACCTGACCTCTTGTGCGGGCGCCTTCAAAGGGGGTAATTGCGATGTGACGCAGATCACCATCGCAAGGCCGCACTGATGCCGCATACTGACAACATGCCAACCGCCGCGCGCGCCATGGCCGCGCTGATGATGGCCGTGCTGGGGTGGTTCGCGTCCGAGATGATCCGCCCGCTGATGCCCGAGGCCACGAATTTCGGCGTTTTCAATTACGTCAACGTGGCCCTTGGCCTGATCGTCGGGTGGCGGATCACTGGCAAGAACCTTGGCCGGGGATGGTCGAACGGGATCAGCGCGGGCCTGACGGGCGTGGCCTGCCTCGTGGTCCTCGGGCTTTTCGTGCAAAGCCTGAACAAGATGCTGGGCTTGGCACTGGATGGCCGGTTCGGCGGCTTGATGGAGGGGATCAACGGCATGTTCCTCGTGGCCACCGAATATGGGTCCATACTGCTCGATGGTCCGCTGATCGGGTTTCTGGTGGCCGGTGGCCTTGTGATCGGTGTGATCGGGGAATGGGTGTCCCATCGTTGGTCCTGACCTGAGCAACGGCCTGTTCCTGTGCGGCCCGCTGGCTTGGGAGCCGCTCTGCCGGCGAATTGCGGGCGGGCAGGTGCAGTTTCATCAGGCCACGCTTCCCGACCATGCGTTGCCCGACGATCCCGATACGGTCTTTCCAGGCCCGGCCCCGTGGCCCGGGGATCACGTGGACGGGATATACCTCGACGCCCGGTCCGGCGCGGACCTGTCCCGCATCGCTTTTTTCGCGGAAACCATGGGCCTCGTGGCTAAGGATGTGCGCCTTGCCAGTGGGCGCGACGCGGTCGCCTTTCTGGCGGCAAGCGAACCGGACGCCGCGCAGCCGCATTGGCAGGCCGAGACGTGGCCGCCGAAATGGGGCGCACTTGCGCTCGAGGTCAGCGACGAGATCATGGGATATTTCCGACGCTACGACGTGCAGGACGTGGCCTGGCGCGTGCCGATGGCGATGGCGCGGGCCGCCGCCCGCCTTGCCGCCGCCGACGGGGTGCCCGCCGATGTCCGCAGCGCGATGACCGCCAGCGCGGTGGACTGCTGCGAGATGCGCGCCCCGCACGAGGGCTACTTCCTGACCCGCGAATATGCGCTGCGCCACCCGGGGTTCGGTGGCGGCACCAGCCCGCTTTTGAAGCGCGAGGTGTTCGTCGCGACCGATGCGGCCATCGTGCTGCCCTATGATCCGGTCCGTGACCGGGTGCTTCTGGTGGAACAGTTCCGCATGGGGCCTTATGGCCGCGGCGATCCGCGTCCCTGGTCGCTGGAGCCGGTGGCGGGCCGCGTGGACGCGGGCGAAACCCCGGAAGAGGCCGCCCGCCGCGAATGCGTGGAAGAGGCCCGCATCGCGCTTGGATCCCTGGAGCTGATTTCGCGGCATTATTGCTCGCCCGGATGCTCGACGGAATATTTCCACCTCTACCTTGGTCTGTGCACGCTGCCCGAGGACGGCCACGGGCAGGGCGGCCTTGCGACCGAGAACGAGGATATCCGAACCCATATCTTGCCCTTCGACCGGGCCGTGCGCCTGCTGGAGACGGGCGAGGCCGACAACGGCCCGCTGGTCCTGTCGCTCACCTGGCTCTCGCGCGAGCGTGAGCGGCTCCGCGCGTCCGCTTGAGTTCCCCGGACGCGGGGGCTAAGTCTGGAAGATGTCTGGCGAAGGAGCACCCGCGATGCGCATTGCAATGGATCTGGCCGAGGCCGTCGGCAATACCCCGTTGATCCGGCTGCGCGGGGCCAGCGAGGAAACGGGCTGCGAAATTCTCGGCAAGGCCGAGTTCATGAACCCCGGCCAGTCGGTCAAGGATCGCGCGGCGCTTTACATCATCCGCGATGCGGTGGCCCGCGGTGAACTGGCCCCGGGCGGCACGATCGTGGAAGGCACCGCCGGCAATACCGGTATCGGTCTGGCCCTTGTCGGGGCGTCGCTTGGCTTCAAGACCGTGATCGTGATCCCCGAAACACAGAGCCAGGAGAAAAAGGACATGCTGCGCCTCGCCGGCGCCGATCTGGTGCAGGTGCCCGCCGCGCCCTATTCCAATCCCAACAATTTCGTTCGCTATTCCGAACGTCTGGCCAACGAGCTTGCCAAGACCGAACCGAACGGGGCGATCTGGGCCAACCAGTTCGACAACGTGGCCAATCGGCAGGCCCATATCGAGACGACCGGCCCCGAAATCTGGGACCAGACCGGCGGCAAGGTGGACGGGTTCTGCTGCGCGGTCGGCTCGGGCGGCACGCTGGCGGGCGTGGCGATGGCCTTGCAATCCAAGGGCGTCAAGATCGGTCTGGCCGATCCGATGGGCGCAAAGCTCTATTCCTACTACACCACCGGCGAGCTTGAGGGCGAGGGTGGCTCGATCGCCGAGGGGATCGGTCAGGTCCGCATCACCCGCAACCTCGAAGGCTTCAAACCGGATTTCGCCTACCAGGTGCCCGACGAAGAGGGTCTGCCGCACGTGTTCGACATGCTGGAACACGAGGGGCTTTGCCTTGGCGCCTCCTCGGGCATCAACGTCGCCGGCGCAATCCGGCTGGCGCGTGACATGGGGCCGGGCCATACCATCGTGACGATCCTGTGCGACTATGGCACGCGCTACCAGTCCAAGCTGTTCAACCCTGAATTCCTGCGCGAAAAGGGGCTTCCGACCCCCGATTGGCTGACCGAAGCCCCGCGCACCATTCCCGGAGTTTTCGTGGAGTGAGACATCTGATCCGGTCACTTCTTCTTTCTCTTTCGCTGATCTTCGCCGCTGCCGGTGGCGTATCTCTGGCCGCAACGCCCGTCGTGGCGCAGCAGTCCGTCTCGGATGTCGATTACGAGGCGTGGGAAGAGGTGGCAACGCGAGCCGAGCAGGCGGTCGAGGCCGCGCGGGCCTCGACCGGAGCGCTCGAGTCGCTGCGCGCGCAACTGGCCGATTGGCGTCAGAAATTCCAAGAGCTTGAAAGCGCGAACGCCAGCACCATCGCCACGGTCCAACGCCAGCTCGATGCGCTCGGCGCACCGCCCGAGACTGGCGAGGAGGCCTCCGAAATCGCGGCCGAGCGCGAACAGCTCAATGCCCGGCTGGCCGAATTGCGAGCGCCGGGAAAACGTGCCGAACTGGCCTATAGCCGGGCCGAGGGGCTGATCCGCGGCATCGATCAGATCATCCGCGACCGTCAGACCGACGAATTGCTTGAATTCGGGCCGTCGCCCGCCAACCCGGTGCATTGGCCGGGGGCCGTGACCTCGTTGATCGAGGGCGGAAACACCATCCTTACCGAGGTGCGGGCGGGATGGCGCAACCCGATCCAGCGCGAAGGCGTGGCGGGCAGGCTACCGGTCATCGCCGTTCTGCTGGCGATGGGGGGCTTGCTGCTGGCGCGGGGACGCACCTGGAGCCGGCGCCTGGCCCGCCGCATCCTCACCGACCGCGAAAGCGCGGGGCGCTGGATCGGCGGCTTCATCGTCTCGCTCGGCAGTTTCGGTTTGCCGCTTCTGGGTTTCTATCTGGTCGTGCTCGCCTGCCTGCAGACCGACCTGGTCGGCCGGCACGGTGAAGAACTGTTGTCGGAACTGGTCGTCGCGGCGGCGATCTTTCTCATGGCGCGGTGGCTTGCCTCGCGGATCTTTCCGGCCGAGGACCATCGAGACCAGCCGTTGAACCTGGATGAGGATGCGCGCTTTGCCGGGCGGTGGTATGGCGCGTCGCTCGGGCTGGTGGCCGCGGCATTCCACCTGTTCGACGAAATGGTCGGCATCTTCGGCTGGCCCGAAGCGACCGGCAACGTCGTCATGTTCCCGATCCTCGCCATGGCCGGGCTGTTGCTGTGGCGGCTGGCGCGGCTGTTGCGCCTGCATGTGGAGGCCACGCAGGAGGAGGATGGCGAGGCGACCTACCGCGCCCGGATGTCCCGTATCCTGGCGCGGGTCTTCGTGGTGCTGGCGGTTGCGGGGCCTCTTCTGGCGATCGTCGGCTATTTCTCGATGGCCAAGTTCCTGCTGTTCCCCTCCATGCTGTCGCTGATGCTGCTGGCGGCCGTCCTGATCCTGCAACGGGTCGTGGTCGAGGTTTACGCCCTGGTGACCGGCAATCTGGAAGGGGCGGCGGAATCGCTTGTTCCCGTGCTGGTGGGGTTCCTGTTGATCGTGCTGTCGCTGCCGCTCTTCGCGCTGATCTGGGGCGCGCGGCTGGCCGACCTGACCGAGCTCTGGGTGCAGTTCCTCGATGGTGTCAGCATCGGCGAGACGCGGATTTCCCCGGTCGTCTTCCTGACACTGGCCGTCGTCTTCGCCATCGGCTTCGTGGCGACGCGCCTCTTGCAGGGCGCGCTGAAGAACACGGTGCTGCCAAAGACGCGGATCGACATGGGCGGGCGCAACGCGATCGTGTCGGGCGTCGGTTATATCGGGATATTCCTCGCCGCGATCATCGCGATCACCAGCGCCGGTATCGACCTCAGCTCGCTGGCGATCGTCGCCGGTGCCCTGTCGGTCGGGATCGGTTTCGGCCTTCAGAACATCGTGTCGAACTTCGTCTCGGGCATCATCCTGCTGATCGAGCGCCCCATCTCGGAAGGCGACTGGATCGAGGTGGGCGGCCAGCACGGCTACGTCCGCGACATCTCGGTGCGGTCCACCCGGATCGAGACCTTCGACCGCACCGACGTGATCGTGCCGAACGCGGATTTCGTCTCGGGAACGGTCACCAACTACACCCGCGGCAACACGGTGGGCCGTGTCGTCGTACCAGTCGGCGTTGCCTATGGCACCGACACGCGCAAGGTCGAATCCGTGCTGCAGGAGATCGCCGAGGCGCATCCGATGGTGCTGGCCAATCCCGCGCCCACGGTGGTGTTCCAGGGCTTCGGCGCAAGCTCGATGGATTTCGAAATCCGTGCGATCCTGCGCGATGTGAACTGGGTTCTGAACGTCAAGTCCGACATGAACCACGAGATCGCCAAACGCTTTGCCGAGGAAGAGATCGAGATCCCCTACGCCCAGCACGACATCTGGTTCCGCAATGCCGATGCGCTGCGCGACACGCGGGTGCCCTCGGGCGAGCCGGACGAGAGCTCCAAGGCGGCGCATATCGGCAAGCGCGATCTGGATGACATGGAAGGTGACCCCGACGCTGACGGAGGCGACACGTGACGGCGCTTCTGTTCCTCGATGATGCCTACCTGACCGAGGCCGACGGCACCGTGACCGGGCACACCGACGACGGTGGCGTCATCCTTGACCGCAGCCTGTTCTATCCCACCGGCGGCGGGCAACCGGGCGACAGCGGGCGGCTGGCTTGGGACGTTGGCCAGATCGCCATCGCGACAGCCCGCAAGGGGCAGGGCGGTGCGGTGGTTCTCGTGCCCGAGGATCCGGCGGCCTTGCCGCCCGTTGGCACGTCGCTGCGCCAGATCATAGACTGGCCGCGCCGGTATGCGCATATGCGGGTCCATACCGCGCTGCATCTTATGTCTGTGGTGATCCCGCTGCCGGTGACAGGCGGCGCGATCTCGGCCGAAAAGGGCCGGCTGGACTTCAACATGCCCGACGCGCCCGAGGACAAGGACGCGCTGGCCGACGCGGTCAATGCTTTGATCGCCCGCGATCTGCCCGTGACCCAGGAGTGGATCACGGACGCAGAGCTTGCCGCCAACCCCGGCCTGGTCAAGACGATGTCGGTGGCGCCCCCTTCCGGGGCGGGGCGGGTCAGGTTGATCGGCATCGGACAGGGTGACGATCAGGTGGATCTGCAACCCTGCGGCGGCACGCATGTCGCCCGCAGCTCCGAAATCGGCCGCATCCGCCTTGGGAAGATCGAAAAGAAGGGCCGCCGGAACCGGCGCGTCACCCTCCATCTCGAGTAATGACGTTTAGGGGCAAGAATCTCCTTGAACTGCCGGTTTGCGGGGCGTTAAAGACAGCGCCACGGAGAGGTGGCCGAGTGGTCGAAGGCGCACGCCTGGAACGCGTGTAGGCGGGAAACCGTCTCCAGGGTTCGAATCCCTGTCTCTCCGCCA
>JAASSQ010000006.1 GCA_021767845.1 Roseovarius sp.
CACTGTCAATTCGGCAGGCGCGGGCCGCGCGGCAATGCGCGGGCCAGGCGCAGCGCCGGCAGGCGCACCAGCGCCCAGTCCAGCCGCAAAAGGCCCACCGCCCGCGCCGCGATCAGCGCGCCCCAGGCCCCGGCAAGATTGGCCAGCAGCGCCGCCGCCAGCACGCCGGAATACCCCGCCAGCCAGACGCCCGCCCAGGCCAGCGGGATGAAGACCAGCGCGATGCGCGCCGCGCTCAGCCCCATCGACCACAGCGCCCGGTCGCGGGCGTTCATCGCGGCATTGGCCGTGACCAGCACACCGTAACCGAAAAAGCCCCAGCCCACGACGCGCAGATACCGCGCGGTATAGGGCGCGGCACCGTCGCCGCCGGTCATGATCCGGGCGATCGGGTCGGCCAGCACGGTCAGCGCCACCGCCAACGTCAGGCCATAGCCCAGGCACATCAGGAAGGTCAGCCGCAGAGCATCCTGCGCGCGGGTCGTGCGCCCGGCACCCCAGGCCTGTCCGACCACCGGCCCGATCCCCGAGGACAGCGCCAGCATCGGCACGAACAGCAACGACTGCACCCGCGCCGCCGCGCCGAACCCGGCCACCGCCGCATCCCCGATCACCGCGACGGCGGCGGTCACGGCGGCCATGCCGGCGGGGTTGATCGCATTGGACAGCGCCGCCGGCACGCCGACGCGCGTGATCCGCCGGACCGACTGGGGCAACTCCTTCAGCGGCTCGCAATCCAGCCGGACCGCGCGGCGCCGCAGCGCGTAGGTCAGAAGCCCGGCAAAGGCGAGGGCGCGGGCCAGGAAGGTGGCCACGCCCGCGCCCTCGGCCCCCAGCGCCGGCAACACACCGCCCAGCCCGAAGATGAACACCGGGTTCAAGGCCACGTTCAGCACCGACTGGCTGGCCATGACGGTCGCGGCCACGCCGCTGCGCCCGGCCGCGCGGAACACGGCATTGAGCGACATGCCCGTGACCATCGGTGGAAAGCTCAGGCACCAGAAGGGCACATAGCCCAGCACCTCGTCCAGCACCGCGCCCCTGGCCCCCATCGCGGCGAAAAGGTAAGGCGCGCCCAGCCAGAACAGCACCGACACCGTGCAGGACAGCGCCGCCGCCAGCCCCATCGCGTGAAGGGTCAGACGGTGCCGCCGTGCGCCGGTCTCGCCCTTGCCGATCGCCTGCGAGACCACCGCGTTGGTGCCCGCCGCCAGCCCGATCGAGAGCGACACCAGCGCCACGATTACCGGGTAGACGAACCCGATGGCGGCCAGCGCCGCATCGCTGTGGCGGGCCAGGAAGAACGCATCGGCCAACCCCACCGACAAAACGCCCAGGATGCCCAGCGTCATCGGCGCGCTCACGCCGATCAGCGCGCGGCCCACCGGACCCTTGTTGAGGTCGCGATCGGTGCTCATGCGGTGTCGCCCTGTGTCATCGCGTCCGATCTAGCGCGGCGGCACGGCCGGTCCACTGGGCGGCTCAGTCCTCGGGCGCGGCCACGCCGACGATCGGCCCCATGGGAAAGCCGCCGTCGTGCCGGTCGATCCCCGGCGCATAGAGGCGCGAGATATTGCCGTCGAAATACAACGCCTGCGGCGTGCCCAGCACGTCGCGGAACAGCGTTCCGAACTCGTGGAACGTGACCGGCGCATCGGAAATCGCGAACCAGGCGGTGCGCCCGTCGGCCGAGGTGCCGACCCCGTTGCGCACATAGCGGCTGTCGCTGTCGGGCAGGAACCGCGGGTGCAGCGCCCCGTCGATCACCAGCATCGGCCCCGACTGGGTGGCATCGCGGCAGTCCGGCTCCGCCTGGGCAAAGCGCCGTGTCTCGATCACGTCGGCCCGGCCCTCGCGAATGCAGAAGACACCGTTGGGCAGCAGCCCGAAATTCCCCGGCCCCGCCGAGCTGACCAGCGGTGCCAGTTCCTCGCCATCCTCGATGTAAAGGCCCACGGGCCGCCGATCGGTGTGATACATCCCGGCGTTCATGGCAAAGACCAGCGCGCGCGACTCCGCGCGCAGCCGGTCATCGACATTTCCGAAACTTGCCAGCGGCTGGCCGGTGTCGGGGTCGCGCAGAAAGAGGCGCAGATCCTCGGCGCCCGCGTCCACTTCGCAGACGGTGAATGCCTGCCCGGCATGGGCCACCGGCCCGCACTCCACCGCCGCCGCAGGGCCCGCCAGCGCACACAGCAGCGCGCCGGCCCAGAGCGCGTCAGCCCTCGACATCCCGGCGCACCTTGTCCTGCGCGAACAGCCGGCGGGTCTCGTCCATCCGGTCGAAGGTCTCGTCGATGCGGAACCGCAGGTCGGGGGCGTATTTCAGCTCCAGCTTCTTGCCGATCAGCCGGCGCAGCTCGCCCTTGTTGCGCGCCAACAGGTCGATCGCATCCTCCTGCCCCTCGCCGCCCAGCGGCAGCACATAGGCCGTCGCGATCTTGAGGTCGGGCGAGACCCGGACCTCGCCCACCGTCACCGACAGGCGGTTGAGATCGGGGTCGTGCACATCGCCGCGCATCAGCACTTCGGACAGGGTCCGCCGGATCAGCTCGCCCACGCGAAGCTGGCGTTGCGAGGGGCCGGGCCCGTCATGAAACTTGTTCTTGGCCATGCGCCGCATCTAATCGGTCCACCCGGTTTTGCCAAGGCGAATGCGCGCCCCGGCTTCTTCTTGGCAAAAAAACCCACGGCGCCGCCAGCGGCCCGGACATGCGCCGCTTGCCCATTGTGCGCCCCGCCCGCCACGGGCTAAAGAGCGCGCGACACACCAGACGGAGAGACGCAAATGACAGACCTTCCGGGAATCGTGGTGACGGGCGCCTCGGGGCGCATGGGCCAGATGCTTGTCCGCACCGTTCTGGACAGCGGCCGCGCGCGGCTGGTGGCCGCGCTGGAACGTGCGGGGCACGACTGGATCGGGCGCGACCTGGGCACGGCGATGGGCGGGGCCGAGATCGGCGTCACCGTCACCGACGATCCGCTCGAGGCGTTTTCGAGGGCCCATGCGGTGATCGACTTCACCGCGCCCGCCGCCACGGTGGAGTTCGCCGGGATCGCCGCGCAGGCCCGCTGCGTCCACGTGATCGGCACCACCGGCATGACCGATGACGACCTGAAGAAGATCGAGGCCGCCGCGCGCCACGCGGTCGTGGTGCGCGCCGGGAACATGAGCCTCGGGGTGAACCTGCTGGTGCAGTTGACCCGCAAGGTGGCCGAGGCGCTGGACGAGGATTACGACATCGAGGTGATCGAGGCGCATCACAACCAGAAGGTCGATGCCCCGTCGGGCACCGCGCTGATGCTGGGCGAGGCCGCCGCCCACGGGCGCGGCGTCGATCTCTCGGCCATGTCCGACCGCGGCCGCGACGGGATCACCGGCAAGCGCGAGCGCGGGCATATCGGCTTCTCGGCCATTCGCGGCGGCGACATCGTGGGCGAACATGACGTGATGTTCGCCGCCGCGGGCGAGCGGGTGATCCTGCGCCACGTGGCCACCGACCGCGCGGTTTTCGCGCGCGGCGCGCTCAAGGCGGCGCTCTGGGGGCAAGGCCGCAAGCCCGGCGAATACGACATGCTGGATGTGCTGGGGCTGGCCGGATCGTAGCGAAAACTGATCCAGACCGGCAGGTGCCGCGTAACTGGTCATATCTGACAAGGATACCGACCCATGCGCAGCATCGTCACGCTTTGCCTTGGCCTCGCGCTGGCCGCACCGGCGGCCGCCGACGGGTTTGACCAGGTCACCGACAAGGGCACGTTCCTGTCGCTTGTCGATGGCCGCACGCTCACGCGCTTCGGGATCAAGCTCGATGTCACCACCGATGGCCGCATCGAGGGCCGCGCCTTCGGCCGGCCCGTCACGGGCGCATGGGACTGGCGCGCGGGCTATTTCTGCCGTGACCTGTTCTGGGGCGATTACGAGATCGGCGCCAATTGCCAGGCGGTCAAGGTGCAGGGCCGCACCCTGCGCTTCATCTCGGATCGCGGCACGGGCCAGTTCGCGGACCTGCGGCTGCAATAGGCCGCGCGCCGACCCGTCCTGCGCGCCGGACCGAGCGATCAGAAATCGATCGCCAGCCCCTTCTTTTCCCAATCGCCATAGCGCACGGGCTCCAGCCCCTCGCGGCGTCCACCCAACTCCTTGGGCAGTTCCATCGCCTTGGCGTTGCGGCGGCGTTCCTCGGCTTCGGCCAGCGCGCGTTGCGCTTCGGGCGGAAGGTCGGGCTTGGGCTCGGTCTCGTCGCTCATCGTCGGGGTTCCTTTGATGCCGTGGCGCTGATATAGGCCGGCATCGCCCGCAAGCCAAGGACACCGAATGTCTCGATCCGCCCCCTCGCCCGCCCGCCGCAGCGCGGTCTATCTGCTCGATCAGGTGCTTGGCGAAGGGCGGCTGATGTCCGATCTCGTGGCCTCGGGCGCGCTTGACAGGCTGGACCCGGCGGATCGCGCCCGCGCCCAGCGTCTTGCCACCGATACGCTGCGCGGGCTGGATCGCGCCGACCGGCTGCTGAAACGCCACCTGCGCAAGCCGCCGCCGCTGCATGTCTTCAACATCCTGCGCCTCGGCACGGTCGAGCTGTGCATGGGCGGGGACGCGCATGGCGTGGTCAACGACCTTGTCGGGCTGATCGGCGGGCATCGCCGCTACGGCAACCTCAAGGGGCTGATCAACGCGGTCCTGCGCAAGATGGCCGCCGACGGCGCGCAAAGCTGGAACGACCTGCGCGTGCCGCGCCTGCGGCGCTGGCTGCGCGATCCGCTGGTCGAGGCGTGGGGTGCCGGTGCCGTCGCCGCGATGGAAAAAGCGCATTTCGCCGGCGCGCCGCTCGATCTGACGGCGCGCGGGGATGCCGCCGCGCTGGCCGACCGGCTGGGGGGCAGGCTCTTGCCTACCGGCTCGGTGCGCCTGTCCGATCCCGGCCAGGTCTCGGCCCTGCCCGGCTACGCGGAGGGCGAGTGGTGGGTGCAGGATGCCGCCGCGGCCCTGCCCGTTCAGGTGCTTGCGCCGCAAACCGGCGAGGACATCCTCGATCTTTGCGCGGCACCGGGCGGCAAGACGCTTCAGCTTTGTGCCGCGGGCGCGGATGTCACCGCGTTGGATCTTTCCGACAAACGCATGGCGCGGGTGCGCGAGAACCTTGATCGCTGCGGGCTGCCGGCCACCTGCCTCGTGGGTGACGCGCTCGACCATTCCGGCGGACCTTACGATGCCATCCTGCTCGATGCGCCCTGTTCGGCCACCGGCACGATCCGCCGCCACCCCGACCTGCCCTTCGCCAAGGACGGGTCCGAGTTCGGCGCCCTGATCGAGTTGCAGGCGGCGATGCTGGATCATGCTGTCGGTCTCCTCAAGCCCGGCGGGCGGCTGGTGTTCTGCACCTGCTCGATTCTACCGGACGAAGGTGAATGCCAGGTTGACGAGGCGTGCGCCCGCCATCCCGGCCTGCGCGTGGACCGCGACGCCGTGGCGGGGCTGCCGGGGATCGACCCCGCATGGATCACCGAGGAAGGCGGGTTGCGCCTGCGTCCCGATTACTGGCCCGATCTGGGCGGGATGGACGGCTTCTACATCGCCTGTCTGCGGGCCTGATACGGCGCGCGTCCGGGGCCGGTCGGCCGGGTTTTGTACGAAACTCCGGGGCCTGGCACCGATGTTTGTACAAAACCGGGGGGTGTTTTTGCCGTTTCGTACCAAACTCCGGGCGGGCGCGGCCAATCCAACGGTGACTTGTGGCAGGCCGGCGTCTATAGTGCTTGAAACAACGCCACCAAGAGCGTGCAGAGGCAAGGCACATGGCCCATTCCGACACCCTGTCGGCGCGCTGGACGCGCCTGCGCAACCGCGTCGCTGCCCGCCGCGCGACATGGTCGCGCCCGGCCACCGCCTTTGTCTATCAGCCCGAACCCCGCAGCATCGGCAGCTTTGCCCGCGGTCGGCAGTTGGTGGCCGGTAACTTCCTGTTTTCCGGCCATCTTTTGCAGAAGCCCGACACCTGCATCTGGGATCTGGATCCGCCGGACGCGGCTTTTGCCGACGCTTTGCACGGCTTTGCTTGGCTGGATGATCTGGCCGCCGTCGGCGATCCCCCGGCCCGCGCCCGCGCCCAAGAGTGGGTCTGGACATGGCTCGACCGCTTCGGCACCGGCCGCGGCCCCGGCTGGACCCCCGACCTGACGGGACGGCGGCTGATCCGCTGGATCAACCACGCCCCCTTCCTGCTGGGCGGGCGCGGCTCCGAGCACTCTTCGGATTTCTACAAGTCCTTGGCCCAGCAGACAATTTTTCTGGGCCGGCGATTTCGCGCCTCGCGCCCCGGCCTGCCGCGATTCGAGGCGTTGACAGGTCTTCTCTACGCCGCGCTGTCTCTTGAGGGCATGGAAGCCCATATTGATCCGGCAGTGCGGTGGCTGGCCCGCGAATGCGACAGCCAGATTGACGCGGACGGGGGCATCGCCACCCGTAACCCCGAGGAATTGCTGGATGTTTTCGCGCTGCTCACCTGGGCGTCGGTCGCCCTGTCCGAGTCGCGCCGCGCGGCCTCGCGCTCGCATTGGTCCGCCATCGAGCGCATCGCCCCCACCCTGCGCACCCTGCGCCACGCCGACGGCGCGCTTGCCCGGTTTCACGGCGGCGGCCGAGGGCTGGAGGGGCGGCTGGACAACGCACTTGCCAACAGTGGCGTGAAGGGGCGAAAACCTGACGGGCTTTCAATGGGTTACGCCCGCCTGAACGCCGGACGCACCTCGATCGTGATCGACGCCGCGCCGCCGCCCTCGGGCAAGGCCTCGGCCAATGGCCACGCCTCTACACTGGCCTTCGAGTTGACCTCGGGCCGTCGCCCGCTGATCGTCAACTGCGGATCGGGCATGAGCTTCGGGCGGCAATGGCGCCGGGCCGGCCGCGCCACGCCCTCTCATTCCACGCTTGTTCTGGCCGGTCAGTCCAGCGCCCGGCTTGGCAAGGCACCGCACCGGGCCGATTGGCTGATCGACGGGCCAAGCCACGTGCCCGTCACGGTCAGCCAGGCATCGGACGGGATGCGCTTCGAGGGTGGACACGACGGGTATGTGCGCAGTCACGGCCTGACCCATGCCCGCACCCTCGAGCTCACCTTCGACGGCCGCGGCGTGGCGGGCGAGGACATGCTGCTGACCCTGAACGCCAGCGACAAGCGCCGGTTCGACAAGGCTATGGATGCTGTCACGCTACAGGGCATCCCGTTCGACATCCGCTTTCACCTTCACCCGGACGTGGATGCCAGCCTCGACATGGGCGGGGCCGCGGTGTCGATGGCCCTGAAAAGCGGTGAGATCTGGATCTTCAGGACGGATGGCAAGGCAACACTCGCCTTGGAACCGAGCGTTTATCTTGAAAAAAACCGGCTCAAGCCGCGTGCGACCAAACAAATCGTTCTCTCCGGCCGCGTGATGGAGTATGCGACCCGCACACGATGGTCACTGGCCAAGGCACAGGACACGCCGATCGGCATCCGCGACCTCAAGCAGGACGTGCTGGAGCCGGTGACCGAAGACGACTGACCACAGCAAGACAGACCCGAGGATCCGCTTCCCATGACCGATCTCGCCCCCGTGCGCCGAGCCCTTCTTTCCGTTTCCGACAAGACCGGACTGGTCGAACTGGGACAGGCCCTTGCCGACCGCGGGGTGGAGCTTCTGTCCACCGGCGGCAGCGCCAGGGCCCTGCGCGAGGCGGGCCTGGCGGTCAAGGACGTGTCGGACGTTACCGGCTTTCCCGAGATGATGGACGGGCGTGTGAAGACCCTGCATCCCCGGGTTCACGGCGGCCTTCTGGGCCTGCGCGACAACGATCAGCACATGGCCGCCATGACCGCGCACGGAATTCAGCCGATCGACCTTCTGGTGGTGAACCTCTACCCGTTCGAGGACACGGTGGCCAAGGGCGCGGATTACGCCACCTGCATCGAGAACATCGACATCGGCGGTCCCGCCATGATCCGGGCCGCCGCCAAGAACCACGCTTCCGTCAACGTCGTCGTGGATGTCGAGGACTACCAGCCTCTGCTTGACGAACTGGCCGCGAATGACGGGCAGACCAGCCATGCGTTCCGGCAGCGCCTCGCCTTGACGGCCTATGCCCGCACGGCCGCCTACGACGCGGCCGTGTCCGGCTGGATGGCCGATGCGCTTGGGCAAGAGGCGCCGCGCCGCCGGGCCTTTGCAGGCACATTGGCGCAAACGCTGCGCTACGGCGAGAACCCGCATCAGCGCGCCGCCTTCTATGTCGATGGAAGCGACCGCCCCGGCGTGGCCACGGCCACCCAGCACCAAGGCAAGGAGCTGAGCTACAACAACATCAACGACACCGACGCCGCCTTTGAACTGGTCAGTGAATTCCTGCCCAAGGACGGCCCGGCCTGCGCGATCATCAAGCACGCCAACCCTTGTGGCGTGGCGCGCGGCGCGACCCTGAAAGAGGCCTACATGCGCGCCTTTGATTGCGACCGGACCTCGGCCTTCGGCGGGATCATCGCGCTGAATTCGACACTGGACGCCGAGACAGCGGAAGAGATCAGCCAGATCTTCACCGAGGTCGTGATCGCCCCCGGCGCGCATCAAGGCGCCAAGGACGTGTTCGCCAGGAAAAAGAACCTGCGCCTTCTGACCACACCCGGCCTGGCCAACCCGGCGGAAGCCGGTTTGACGCTGCGGCAGGTGTCAGGCGGATACCTTGTGCAGGACAAGGACAATGGCCGGCTCCAGGAAAGCGATCTGAAAGTCGTGACCAAGCGCGCGCCGACGGACCCGGAATTGGCCGATCTGTTGTTTGCCTGGCGCGTGGCCAAGCATGTCAAGTCCAACGCCATCGTCTATGTGAAGGACGGGGCCACCGTGGGCATCGGCGCCGGCCAGATGAGCCGCGTGGACAGCTGCCGCATCGCTGCGCGCAAGGCCCAGGACATGGCCGCGACGCTTGGCCTTGAAGCGCCACTGACCCAAGGCGGCGTGGTGGCCTCGGATGCGTTCTTCCCCTTTGCCGACGGCCTGCTGACCGCGGCCGAAGCCGGGGCGACAGCCGTGATTCAGCCCGGCGGGTCGATGCGCGATGAAGAGGTGATCGCCGCCGCCGATGAGGCCGGCCTGGCCATGGTGATGACCGGCATGCGCCATTTCCGGCACTAGGGGGCACGGCATGCGATTGGTTTTCTGGGTCGGGTTCTGGACGTTCCTGATCGACCAGGCCTCGAAATACCTGGTCGTGCACTGGATGAACCTGCGCCAGCTTGGCGCGATCGACGTGTTCCCGCCGTTCCTGAACTTCCGCATGGCGTGGAATTACGGGATCAATTTCGGGCTGATGTCGCATGACAGCTCCGTGACCCGGTGGGCGCTGATCGCGGTCGCGTTGGTGATCTCCGGTGCGGTTCTGTGGTGGGTCCGCAAGGAGACGGGCGGCGCGACGCAAAAGGTATCGGCGGGCCTTCTGGTGGGCGGTGCGCTTGGCAACGTGATCGACCGGCTGATCTATGGCGCGGTGGCGGATTTTCTCAACATGTCCTGCTGCGGCATTCACAATCCCTATGCATTCAACCTGGCAGATATTGCCGTGTTTGCCGGGGCGATCGGGCTGGTGTTCTTCACGCCCTCATCCCCTCCGAAAAAGGCCTCGTGACCTTGGCCACAGGATGCGATACATGTGGTCGCGTTATCGAAGGAGACGGGCGATGAACCTGCCGCGCTTCACATTTCTGATCCTGTGCGCCGGCCTCGCTGCTTGCAGCAACCGCGGGGATGACGTGCCCCTGACCCGCATTCAGCACGACGAACCCGGCCCGGACGAATTCGCGGTTCTGCCAACCAAGCCGCTGGAGACACCGGAAAGCTATTCCAAGCTTCCGGCCCCCACGCCCGGCGCGGCCAACCGCGTGGATCAGAATCCCAAGGCCGACGGCGTCGCGGCGCTTGGCGGCAATCCCGCCGCCCTGACCGGAACCGCTCCGGCCGCGTCCGACACTGCCCTTGTCCGTCATGCCAACCGTCACGGGCAGCAGCCGGGCATCCGCCAGACGCTTGCCATCGAGGATGCCGAGATCCGCCGCCGTCACGGCCGGATCAATATCCTCAACCTTGGCCCTATCGACGACTATACAAGTGCCTACAAGGACGAATGGCTCGCGCCTTACGCCGAAGAACAGCAGTTGCGCCGGCGCGGAATCCGCACACCGACAAACCCGCCGCCCGAAGATTGAGGACGCGGTCACATCAGCGTCATGGCGCTTGAAACAGCGTGGCACGGCCGTATCTTCTGCACAACTCAAGCAGGGAAACGGAGACGCCTGATGCGCCAGTTGATTGCCTGTATGGCCTTGATCCTGTCCACGATGGCACCCGCGTGGGCGGAGGATCAGGTCACGACATTCGAACTGGACAACGGGATGGAAGTCGTGGTCATCGAGGACCATCGCGCCCCCGTCGTCGTTCACATGGTCTGGTATCGGGCTGGCGCCGCCGATGAACCGCCCGGCGCATCCGGCGTGGCGCATTACTTGGAACATTTGCTGTTTAAGGGCACCGATACCCTGGAGCCGGGTGAATTCTCGGCGACCGTCGCGCGCAACGGCGGGTCCGACAATGCCTTCACCAGCTACGATTACACCGCATATTTTCAACGTGTTGCGGCCGACCGGCTGGGACTGATGATGCAGATGGAAAGCGACCGCATGGTCAACCTGCGCCTGTCCGAGGAAGACACCGAGACCGAGCGCGACGTCATCATCGAAGAGCGCAACCAACGGGTCGAGAACAACCCCGGCGCCCTGTTTCGTGAACAGAAAAGCGCGGCGCAGTTCCTCAACCATCCTTACGGGACGCCGGTCATCGGCTGGCAGCACGAAATGAACGATCTAGGGATGGAAGAGGCGCTCGACTTCTACGAGACCTACTACGCCCCGAACAACGCGATCCTGATCGTGGCCGGCGATGTCAAACCCGAAGAGGTTCGGACGCTTGCCGAACAGCATTATGGCAAGATCCCGGCCAACGCCACCCTGCCCGAGCGCACCCGCCCGCAGGAGCCGAGGCAGATGGCCGAACGCCGCATGGTATTCGAGGATCCGCGCGTGGCGCAGCCCTACGTGACGCGGTCCTACTTGGCGCCCGAGCGTGACAGCGGCGATCAGGAAAAGGCCGCGGCGCTGACGCTTCTGGCCGAGATCCTCGGGGGTGGCGCGACATCGGTCATGGCGGAAAAGCTGGAATTCGAGACTCGCAAGGCCGTCAGCACGGGCGCGTTCTACGGTGGCACGTCGCTGGATGACACGACCTTCGAACTCTACATCGTCCCCGCCCCGGGCGTGACGCTCGAGCAGGCCGAAGCCGCGATGGACGAGGTCATCGCCGAGTTCCTGGAGGACGGTGTGGACGAGAACCAGCTTGACCGCATCAAGATGCAGGTGCGCGCTTCGCAAATCTACGCGCGTGACGATGTCGGACAGCTGGCCAACCGCTATGGCCGCGCCTTGACCCAAGGCCTGACCGTCGAGGACGTGCAGGCTTGGCCCGATGTCCTGCAATCCGTGAGTGCGGAAGAGATCATGGCCGCCGCGCGCGACATCTTCGATCGTGACAAGGCCGTGACAGGATGGCTAACTGCACCGGAGGTGACCCAATGATCCGTTTCGTTCTGGCTTTCGCGGCCTTCCTGGCCGCAGCCCCGGCCATGGCCGAGATCAGGATAAAGGATGTCACGTCGCCGGGCGGCATCGACACATGGCTGGTCGAGGACCACTCGATTCCCTTCGTCGCCCTTGAAATCCGCTTTCGCGGCGGCGCGTCGCTGGACCCCGAGGGCAAGCGGGGCGCCACCAACCTGATGGCCGCCTTGCTGGAGGAAGGCGCGGGTGACATGGACGCGCGCGCCTTTGCCCGCGCGACCGAGGAACTGGCCGCCAGTTTCAGTTACGGCGCATCGCATGACACCGTCAGCGTGTCCGCGCGGTTCCTGACCGAAAACCGGGATGCGGCGGTCGAACTGTTGCGCAAGAGCCTGATTGAGCCGCGCTTCGACCAAGATGCGATCGACCGGGTGCGCGCGCAGGTGAAATCCTCGATCCGGTCCAGCAAACAGGACCCCGACGACATCGCGACGAACGCGATGGCCTCGCTTGTCTATGGCGACCATCCGTATGGCCGCCCGATCAACGGGACACTGGATAGTGTCGAAAGCCTCACCCGCGAGGATATCGTCTCCGCGCATCGCGCCGCACTGGTGCGCGACCGGCTTTATGTCAGCGCCGTGGGCGACATCACCGAAGACCAGCTTCTGGCGCTGCTTGACAAGCTTTTCGCCGACCTTCCGCAATCCGGCCCCCCCCTGCCCGAGCCGGCGGACCTGAACCTGCCGGGTGGCGTTCAGGTCGTCGATTTCGAGACGCCGCAAGCGGTCGCCGTGTTCGCTCAGCCGGGGATCGACCGCGACGACCCCGATTTCTTTGCGGCCTATATCCTGAACCACATCCTTGGCGGCGGCTCGTTCGAAAGCCGGCTGATGCAGGAGGTTCGGGAAGAGCGGGGCCTGACCTACGGGATCTACTCCTACCTGATCGACCGCGATCACGCGCAGGCCTGGATGGGAGGCGTGTCCTCGGCCAACGACCGGATCGCCGAGGCCATCGACGTGATCCGCGAAGAATGGCGCCAGTTGCAGGAAACGGGTGTCACAGCCAAGGAGCTGGAAGATGCAAAAACCTACCTGACAGGCGCCTACCCGCTGCGGTTCGATGGCAACGCGCCGATCGCGAACATCGCGGTGAACATGCAGATGGAAGACCTGCCAACGGATTACATTTCC
The DNA here is from genome assembly GCA_021767845.1 of Roseovarius sp. Lineage (GTDB taxonomy): Bacteria > Pseudomonadota > Alphaproteobacteria > Rhodobacterales > Rhodobacteraceae > Roseovarius. The sequence continues at coordinate 12,833 of JAASSQ010000006.1, forward strand.
AACCGCAACGACATGGTGAACGCGGTGACACCGGAGGACGTGAACCGCGTCGCCCGCGAGTTGATGAACCCCGACAAGCTGACGTTCGTGGTGGTGGGCCAGCCCGAGGGCGTGACCTCTTCCATCAACTGACGGGGTCACGCCCCGCCCGATCATGACGCAGACCGTGCCTTGCTTGGCGCGGTCTTTCATTTTCGAGCGTCTCGGCCTTGAATGATGCCGCATCACGGGGTGTAATTTCCTTGTGCAGCAGTCACAGAAAGGGTCGCCAAGTCTGGATGCTTTTGCCAGCGACGATGAAGGCCATGGTGCTGACAGGGCACGGCGGTCACGAAGGATACCAATGGCACGAGGACTGGCCAACGCCCCTGCCCGGCGCGCGGGAAGTGGTGGTTCGCGTCGGCGCTTGCGGGTTGAACCGGATAGATGTCGAAACGCGCGCGGGAAACGTCCGGTCCGGGCGTCCGGTCTCGTTTCCGCGGATACAGGGGGCGGATGCCGTCGGAACGGTCGCGGCCGTCGGCGAGAACACCGACCCCAGCCTGATCGGCAAACGTGTCATGGTGGATGGGTGGCAGCGCGACTGGAAAGCGCCCGACGACATGGCCCGCGCTGCCTATCTCGGGACGGATCGCGACGGCGGGTTTGCCGAATACGTGACGGTCGATCCCCGCAACATGATGATTGTCGACAGCCGCCTGAGCGATGCGGAACTCGCGACGTTCCAATGCAGCTATACCACGGCTGAAACCATGCTGGCGCGTGCAGATGTCGGGGCGCAGGACACGGTTCTTGTTCCCGGTGCGGCCGGCGGGGTGGGCGCCGCGCTTGTCCAGTTGGCCAAGCGCCGAGGCGCGAGGGTCGTCGGGCTGGCAAGTGACGCGGTGCATGACAGTTTGCGCGAGCTTGGCTGCGATCGGCTTTTGCCGCGTCAGCCCGGCAAGCTGACGACGGCACTGTCGGACGAGCGCGTGACAGTGGTTGCGGATGTTGTCGCCGGCGCGCGGTGGCCGGGCCTGATCGACGTGCTGGACCGGGGTGGGCGGTATGTCTGCTCAGGTGCTGTGGCCGGGCCGGAGGTGGCACTTGACCTTCGGCGTTTCTACGCGCGGAACCTGACGCTGTTCGGCTGTTCCGAGGTGCCGCCGCATGTCTTTGCCGATATCGTGACCTTCGTCGAACGTGGCCAGATCAAGCCCGTTCTGGCGGCGACCTTTCCCCTGAAAGACCTTGTTCTCGCGCAAGCCGCGTTCGAGAACGGCGAGACCTTTGGCAAGGTCGTGGTCATTCCCTAGCCGGATGCCGCCCCTCGGGCGCCGATCAGTTCGCGTATGATCGGATTGGGAAAATTCCGTTTCACCGTCACCGCATAGAAGCTTTCCACGATATCGAGGTCGAACGGCGCAGGCTGCAACAGGCCCGAGGAGATCTCGTCCGCCAGCACCACGGCGGGCGCGATGGCAAGGCCCGCATCCTCGCGGGCCAACAGGCGCACCATCGCCATGTCATCCACCTCGGCGGCAATCTGCGGCCGGACATCAAGCCGCGCGACAAGGCTGTCAAATCCTGTCCTGATCGAGCTTTCGGTGGGCAGGATCACTGGTTCCGAGGCCAGAAGATCGGGCAGCCGCTGGTGGGTCATGCGCCGGGCCGTGCCGTAAACCCCCACTTTTTGTTCCGAGATCCGGTGAGCCGTGAAGCCCGAAAACGAGTCGCGCGGCGGCGGTTCCGTCGTCAGCACGACATCCAGCGACAAGGATTGCAGCGCATCGAGTAGGAAGGTTTCACCACCTGACCGCAGGATGATGTCAAGATCGTCGCGCCCGATGATCGGGCGCAAAAACTCAAGCTGGAAATTTCGCGACAAGGTGGAGAGCGCCCCCACGCGCACCGGCTGACGTTCGGCCCCGGTGCGTTTCAGCGTGGCGATCAGTTCGTCGCCCGCGCCGAATATCCTGTCGGCATGGTCAAGCGCGATGCGGCCTGCTTCGGTCAAGGTCAACCCACGTCCCTGCCGCTCGAACAGCTTGTGGCCAAGCCTTTGTTCCAATTGCTTGATCTGCGTGGACAACGCCGATTGCGACAGGTTCAGACGTTCGGCGGTCCGCGTCAGGTTGCCGTCATGGGCGACGGCGCGGAAATACCTGAGGTGGTGGTAGTTCAGTTCGGCCATAGTTCTATTTAATAGAACGATAACAGGCAAACAATGTATTTTTACTTATGCCGCACTGCAGCTAGGTGAAGGGAAACCAATTTGGAGGCGACCATGAGCTTTCTTCCCCTTCTGGGACCCTTCGCGCTGCTTTTGGCTGCGCTGACCCTGTTCGTAAAGCCCGCCAGCCGCGCCCATTGGAGCCTACGCCTGCCGGAATGGGCGGCGCTTTGGGCCGTGGGTATCGGCGTGGCCGGTATCGGTATCTTGTGGGCGAACGGCCCCGTGACAAGCCCGGTCATCGGCCTGGAATGGGCCGGGCTTTCGGTGCGCACGGACATCGTGAGCGTCGCGATGGCGCTGACGGTGTCGTTCGTTGGGTGGGTCGTGCTTCGCTTCTCGCGCAACGCGCTCGATGGCGAATCGCGCCATGTGCGCTTCATGATCGGCATGTCGGTCACGCTGGCCTGCGTGCTCTTGCTGGTGACGGCCGGCAACCTTGTCCAGCTCGTTCTGGCCTGGGTCGCGGTCGGGGTCGGCTTGCACAAGCTTCTGTTGTTCTACCCCGACAGGCCACAGGCCCGCCGAGCGGCGCGCAAGAAAACCGTGAGCGGCATCATCGGCAGCGGGGCGCTTGTTCTGGCAGCCGGGCTTCTGATCAATGGCTATGGAACGGCCGACATCGCGACGATCGCCGCGGCGGCGCAAGCCGGGGAAACGCCGGGCGCATTGTGGCTTGCCGCGCTTCTTCTGGCGGTTGCGGCAGTGTTCAAGTCGGCGCTTGTGCCCACCCACGGCTGGCTGACCGAGGTCATGGAGGCCCCGACGCCGGTTTCCGCGCTTCTTCATGCCGGGGTGGTGAATGCCGGCGGCTTTCTACTGATCCGCTTCGCCGACGTGCTGCTGGCCACGCCCGGGGTGCTGGCGTTGCTGGCATTGATCGGCGGTTTCAGCGCACTTGTCGGCGCGGCGGTGGCCCTGACGCAATCGTCGGTCAAGACCGCGCTTGCGTGGTCCACCTGCGCGCAGATGGGGTTCATGGTTCTGCAATGCGGCCTGGCCCTGTTCCCGCTGGCCCTGCTGCACATCGTGGCGCACTCGCTTTACAAGGCGCATGCATTCCTTGCGTCGGGTGGCGCGGTGGAACAGGTGGCCTCCATCCGTCGGCCCGGTCCGGTGGCGGTTCCCGGATTGCGGGCCGTAACCAAGGCATTCGGGATCGCGCTGGCCATCTACATCGTGATCGGCGCCGGCTTCGTCATGTGGGAAAAGCCGGTTCAGGCCATCGCGCTTGGCGCCATCCTGATCTTTGGCGTGGCCTACCTGATCGCGCAGGGCTTGGCGGATGCCGCGCCGCGCGCGTTGACGTGGCGGACCGCGGCGCTTTCGGGGGTGGCGACGGTGGCCTATTTCACCTTCCAGACCCTTGCAACGGCCCTGTCGGCCGGCACGCTCCCGCCGCCACCGGCGCCTGACGGCCTGACCTGGGCGGTGATCGCATTGGCCGTGGCGGGCTTCGGTTTGGCGGCCGTGGCACAGGCGACCTTCCCGCTTTGGGCGGGGCATCCGGCGGCTGCGGGTCTGCGGGTCCACCTGATGAACGGTCTCTATCTCAATGCGCTGACCGACCGGATGACCGGGCGGTGGTCTCCGAAGAAAGGATAAGTCAATGACGTTCCAGTATCTCAATTTCCCCGGTCAGACCCTCGAACTGTTCAACGCTGCGGAAACGGCCATCGCCCAAGTGCCACCGGCTTTTGCTCTGGAAGCGACCGTCGCGGTCAACCCCTTCCTGGGGCAGGCGCATGAGCCGCGCGCGCTGACGGCGGCAAGGTTGTCCAAGGCCGCCGGCATCAACCTGTTCCGCAAGCGTCAGGACTATGCCGACATGCTGGCTGACGGGCGCATCGGGGCACGGCAACTCGACGCCGCGGCCGCCTCGGCGGGTCTGAGCGTTGCGCAGGTGCGCGCGGCGCTGCAAACGCCCTCACCCGAGGCCGCCCCCCTGCCGACGGTCGCCGATCTGGCCGCGCGGGCAACGGGCACGGACTGGGCCGGGTTCTCCGCCGAAAGGATCAGCTTCTGGGCCTCGGCGCATTTCGACAAGGGGCAAGCCTTCTGGCCGGCGCCGAAGGGCGGTGTCTTTACCTCGTGGCGGCGGTTCGCGATCCGCGACCTGACGCCGGGGATCGCCGGTTTGCCGGGCTTCTCGGCGCATGTCGAGGCCACGCCGAACGATGCCCGCATGGCGCTGACGCTGGCGTGCGAAACGCTCGGCCTGTCGCCCGAGGCCGCGCCGCTTTATTTCCACCGTCTGCTGATGACGCTTGGTGGATGGTCGCAGTTCATTCGCAGCAAGGTCTGGCTTGCCGAGCGGGATGGGGAGCGCGATGCAAGCTGTCTTGAGCTTCTGGCCGTGCTGCTGGTCTGGGAAGCCGCGCTGCTTGAACGGTTCCGCGACCGGATCGGCGAGGATTGGGAGCAGGCGCTCTCGGCTTTCGCGCAACCTCTGGAGCCGACACAGGACCAGATGATCGACGCGGTTCTGCAAGAGGCCGCGGACCGCACCTCTGAAGAGGCCCTGAAAGCACGGTTCGACACGTCGCCGCCCGCCAAGGCAGAGGATCATCGGCCTGCAATCCAGGCGGCGTTCTGCATCGACGTGCGGTCCGAGGTGTTCCGCCGCGCGATGGAACAGGTCGATTCACAGGTGGAAACCATCGGTTTCGCCGGTTTCTTCGGGTTGCCCGTCGCGCACCAGGGGCCGGCCTCGGACATCACCGAGATGCGGGCGCCCGTCTTGCTGCGACCCGCGCTCAATGCGCAGTCCTCGGCCGGGGATGACGCGGATTGGGCCGAACGCCTGCGCCACAGGGCCGTTCGGGCGTGGGGCCGGTTCAAGATGGCGGCCGTGTCGGCCTTTGCATTTGTCGAGGCGGCGGGGCCGCTTTACGTGGCCAAGCTGCTCAAGGATACCCGCGCCCGCGCCAAAAGCGGTTGGGGCGGGCCTGCCCCGGACCTCGCGCTCGATCCCGGCGACAAGATCGACGCGGCCGCGCAAGTGCTGCGGGCGATGTCGCTGACCGAGGGCTTCGCGCCGATCGTCCTGATCGCGGGGCATGGCTCCACCGTCACGAACGCCCCCCATGCGAGCGCGCTGCAATGCGGCGCGTGCGGCGGCCATGCCGGGGATGTCAGCGCGCGTCTTCTGGCCAAGCTTTTGAACGAACCGGACGTACGTAAGGGGCTGGCGGAGAAGGGCATCAAGATCCCCGAAGATACGCTGTTCCTGGCGGGGCTGCACGATACGGTGTCCGATCAGATGACGCTTTACGAGGATGACCGGGGCGCCAAGGGCAACGCCGATCTGCAACGCCTCAAGGACGTGTTGGGCAAGGCGGGAACGATTGCGCGGTCCGAACGGGCTGCGGCGCTGCCGCGGGCGCACGACCCCGAGCGGCTGGCCGAACGGGGCGGGGACTGGTCGGAATTGCGGCCCGAATGGGGGCTGGCGGGCTGTAACGCCTTCATCGCCGCACCGCGCCACCGCAGTGCGGGGCGGAATTTGTCAGGCCGGGCATTTTTGCACAGCTACGACTGGCAGGCCGATGACGGGTTCGGCACGCTGGAATTGATCCTGACGGCCCCGGTCGTCGTCGCCAGCTGGATTTCATTGCAGTATTACGGCTCGTCCGTCGCGCCCGAGGTCTTTGGCGCCGGAAACAAGCTGATCCACAACGTCACCGGCGGCATCGGCGTGGTCGAGGGGAATGGCGGCCCGCTGCGGCCCGGCCTTCCGATCCAGTCGGTTCATGACGGCGAAAAGCTGCGGCACGATCCCTTGCGGCTGCATGTCGTGATCGAGGCCCCGACCGAGGCCATCTCGCAAGTGCTGGACCGTCACCCGGACGTTCGGGCGCTGTTCGACAACGGCTGGCTGACGCTGAGCGCAATGGATGCCGAGGGGCGCATCGCATACGGCTACGACAAGGGTGACTGGCGGCCCCTCGAGGCCCAGTCGGAGACGCTGGCCGTGGCCTGACGGCGAGGGCATTGCGAAAAGCAAAAGGCGGGGCCACGCTGGCTCCGCCTTCTTTGTTTGGCACGGTTCCGCAAACGCTTTCTCAAGTTAACGCATTGATTTACTTCAGAAATCCAGGTTTTCCACGTTCAGCGCGTTCTGCTGGATGAACTCCCGGCGCGGTTCGACCACGTCGCCCATGAGCTTGGTGAAAAGGTCATCCGCCTCGGCAACATCGTCGATCTTGACCTGCAGCAACGTGCGCGCCTCGGGATCGAGAGTGGTTTCCCAAAGCTGGTCGGGGTTCATCTCGCCCAAGCCCTTGTAGCGTTGCAGCGTCAGGCCCTTTTCGCCTTCTTTCAGGATCGCATCCAGAAGCCCCAAGGGCCCGTAGATGGCCTGTGACCGCTCCTTGCGGACCAGTTGCGCCGGCTCACGATAGACCTCGCGCAGCCCTTCGGTCAGTTGGCCGAGCATTCGGGCCTCGCCACCGCGCAGGATGGGGCCATCGAGCGTGCGGATTTCCTCGACGCCGCGCAGAACACGGGTCAGGCGGATGCCGTGGTCCTGTGTCGGACGGCCTTGCCAGCCGCGTTCGTATTCCAAAGCGATCAGGTCCAGCCGCTTGGCAATCGCATCGGCCACGCCCTGCAAATCGGCATCGGCCCGGCCCGGCATGAACGCCTCGGCGATGGCCGCCTGTTCAAGGATGTGCCGCGGGTAATGCGTGGGGAAGGCTTCGAGGATGCGCTTGGCCTGCCGCGCTTCTTCCACGACGCGCACCAAGTCCTGCCCGGTGATCTCCTCGCCCGAGCCGAGGCGCAGGATCGCTTCGTGCGTGCCCTGCTGGATCAGGTAATCCTCAAGCGCGGTTTCGTCCTTCAGATAGACCTCGGACTTGCCGCGCATGACTTTGTAAAGCGGCGGCTGCGCGATATACAGGTAGCCGTTCTCGATCAGCTCGGGCATCTGGCGATAGAAGAACGTCAGAAGAAGCGTGCGGATGTGCGCACCGTCCACGTCGGCGTCGGTCATGATGACGATCTTGTGGTAGCGCAGTTTCGACAGGTCGAATTCGTCCCGGCCGATCCCGGTGCCAAGCGCCATGACAAGATTGCCGATCTCCTGGCTGCTGAGCATCCGGTCGAACCGGGCGCGTTCGACGTTCAGGATCTTGCCGCGCAGGGGCAGAACCGCCTGCGTCGCCCGATCGCGGCCCGTCTGGGCAGAGCCGCCGGCACTGTCGCCCTCGACCAGGAAAACCTCGGTCTTGGAAGGGTCTTTCTCCGAGCAGTCCTTGAGCTTGCCGGCAAGGTAATTCACGTCCATCGCGGTCTTGCGCCGGGTCAATTCGCGGGCCTTCCGCGCTGCTTCGCGGGCGAGGGCGGCCTCGATGATCTTGCCGACGATCTGTTTTGCCTCGTTCGGGTTTTCCTCGAACCATTCGGCCAGCTTTTCGTAAACAAGTCCTTCAACGGCCGGGCGCACCTCGGAGCTGACCAGCTTGTCCTTGGTTTGGCTGGAAAATTTCGGGTCCGGCACCTTCACGGACAGAACGCATGTCAGCCCCTCGCGGGCGTCATCGCCGGTGAAGTTGACCTTCTCTTTCTTGGCGATGCCGCTTTCCTGGGCGTATTTCTGGATCGTGCGGGTCAACGCGCCGCGGAACCCGGCCATATGCGTGCCGCCATCGCGCTGCGGGATGTTGTTGGTAAAGGGCAGCACCGTTTCGTGATAGCTGTCGTTCCACCACATCGCCACTTCGACGCCGATCCCGTCCTTTTCGCCCGCGATAGAGATCGGGTTTTCGATCATCGGAGTCTTGTGGCGGTCGAGATATTTCACGAACTCCATGACGCCGCCCTCGTAATGCAGGTCGGCTTGCAGCGGTTCGGCAGGGCGTTCATCGCGCAGGATGATCCGCACGCCGGAATTCAGGAACGCGAGCTCGCGCAGGCGTTTTTCCAGCGTATCGAAGCTGTAGTCGAGGTTGGAAAATGTATCCGTGGAGGCAAGGAAGCGCACCTCGGTCCCCTTGCGGCCCTCGGCATCGCCCACTTCCCTGAGATGCTCAACCGTCTCGCCCCGCTCGAAACGCGCGTAATGCTCTTTCCCGTTGCGCCAGATGCGCAGTTCGAGCCAATCCGACAGCGCGTTGACCACCGAAACGCCGACGCCATGCAGGCCACCCGAAACCTTGTAGGAATTCTGGTCGAATTTGCCGCCGGCATGAAGCTGGGTCATGATGACTTCGGCGGCCGAGACGCCCTCTTCCTCGTGGATCTCGACCGGGATGCCCCGGCCGTTGTCGCTGACCGAGACGCTGGAATCGGCATGGATGGTGACGTTCACCGCGTTGGCGTGGCCGGCCAAGGCCTCGTCGATGCCGTTGTCCACGACCTCGTAGACCATGTGGTGCAGGCCCGAGCCGTCGTCGGTGTCGCCGATATACATGCCGGGGCGTTTGCGGACGGCTTCCAACCCCTTGAGAACCTTGATGGAATCGGCGCCGTAATCGTCGGGCGACGGTGCTGCTTCTGCCATGCGTGTTATCCTTCGCACTTTTTTGATTTTATACGATTTTATGGTGTCGATGTCACGCGATTACCCCAATATTTTGGGGGTTCAAGCGGCATTTCCGGGCGGTGGCATCAAGGCGCCTAAACAGACCGTACGCCACGTCGGTATTACGTCGGTATCGCGTCGGTATCGCGTCGGTGCACCACCCGTCACGTGACGCCGATCAGCACCCCCACCCCGATCAGCAGCCAGCCCGAAATCACGTTCGTCCGGCGGATCGCGGCGGGTGAGCTCATGACCCGGCGGATCCGGTCCACGAACAGCGCAAGCGCGAGATTGCCAACCAGCGGCACCGCGAAGGACAGGAACACGATCGCGGCGATGTCGGGCGGCGTGATCCGCTGGAGATCGAAGAACCCCGGGAGCACGCCCATGTAGAACAGGATCGCCTTGGGATTGCCGAGAATCGCGGCCAGCCCGGCCATGAACCCCGCCCATTTGCCCGGCCGGGTCAGGCGGCTGTCGGCGGCGATGGTCCGGTCGGCGTTGCGGATCAGCAGGACGCCCATGCCCACGAACATCAGAACCGCCACCACCCGCAGCGCGATCATGAAGCCCGAAAACACCGACACGATCCAGGTCACGCCAAGGATGGCCAGGAAGGGCCAGAGCACGTCGCCCACCACGACGCCAAGCGCCAAGGGCCATGCCGCGTGAAACCCGCCCGACAGGGACCGGGCCACCATCGCAAGCCAGACCGGACCGGGCGTCAGGAACAGGACCAACAGGGCACCGGCATAGAGCGCAAGATCGGCGGGAGACAGGGTCATTCCGCCTCCGGCACGGTCAGGGTGCCATCCTCGGCCAAAGGCCAGAACGGGTTCATCGCCACTTCCCAGACATGGCCGTCAGGATCGGTGTAATAGCCGGAATACCCGCCCCAAAAGACCTTCTCGGGCCGTTTGAGCGGCGTTGCGCCCGCCGCAAGGGCCTTGCCATAGGCGGCATCGACCTCGGCCTCGGTCGGGAAATTCTGGGCCAGCGTCATCGCCCCGGTGCCAAGCTGGGCCACGTCGCGCGCCTGATCGGCGGCCAGATCCTCGAGTCCGAACAGCCCGAGGGCCATGCCATGCATCTGGTAGACGGCGATCGTGGCCGTCTCTTCGGCCGGGGTCCAGCCGAGGGCGGCGTAAAACGCCCTTGACCGCGCCAGATCCCTGACGCCGAGGGTAATCAGGGTCACGCGCTGCGGAGTCATTGGGCGGGACGCTCCTCTATCTCGCTGATGCCATCGGTTTCCGTGACCTCGATATACTGCGCCCGCGCGCCGAGATCGGCAAACAGTTCGGGGCCCGTGCCGGTCATCCAGGCCTGCGCGCCGATGGCGCAGATCTCGTCATAAAGCGCGGCGCGGCGGGCGGCATCCAGATGGGCGGCGACCTCATCGAGCAGCAGAAGCGGCGGGGCGCCGAAATCCAGCGCGATGGCGCGCGCATTGGCCAAGATCAGCGACACCAGAAGCGCCTTTTGTTCCCCGGTCGAGCAATCGCGCGCCGGCACGCCCTTGGCGGCATAGACCCCGTAAAGATCGGCGCGGTGCGGGCCGACCAGCGTGCGGCCTGCGGCCAGATCCCGAAAGCGGCTTTCGGCCAAGGCCTCGGCCAGATCGGCCGGGGTGTCGGGCATGTCCCCTTCGGTCGAGACAAGGTCAAGCTCGGCGGTGGGGAAGGCGGTTTCCGCGCGCTCCTGCGCGGCGCGCAACTGTTCGAGCGCGAAAAGCCGGTTCGCGTGGATCGCCGCGCCGGTTTCGGCCATCTGCCGTTCCAGCGCCACATACCAATGGGCATCGCGGACCTGATCCTTGAGCAGACGGTTGCGTTCCCGCATGGCCTTTTCATAGGCCAGCGACGCATCCGCATGATCGGGCCGGAAACTGAGGGTCATGCGGTCGAGGAACCGGCGGCGCCCCTCGGTGCCCTCGATCCAAAGGCGGTCCATGCTGGGCACCAGCCACAGCACCCGCGCGATGCGCCCCAAGGCGGTCTGGGCGGCAGGTTTGCCGTCGATCCGGGTTTGCCGCGCGCCGCCGTCCTCGGACCAGAGCTCGACCTCGTGCACCTGCTGGAGGGAGCGCAGGATGCCGGTGACTTTCCAGCCAAGCGCCTCGGGGCGGCGGGCCATGTCCTGCGCCGCCGCGCGCCGCAGCCCGCGCCCCGGCGAAAACAGCGAGACCGCTTCGAGGATGTTGGTCTTGCCCGCCCCGTTCGGCCCGTGAATTGCCACCGGACGGGCATCGACCTCGATCTTCGCGCGCTTGTGGGAGCGGAAGTGCGACAGGGTCAGGCGGGAGAGGTGCAGGTCAGCCATCCGTGCGCCCCCGTTCTCGCCGTGGAAAACGGCACGGAAAGCCGAGGGTTTCCGGCCCGGAATTCTGGTGAATTCCGGTCAGCCTTACACCCGCATCGGCATGACGACATAGACCGCGCTGGTGTCGTTGCCTTCGCGCATCAGGGTCGGATCGCCCGAGGAATTGAACAGGAACACCGCGTTCTCGCGATCCACCTGGCTGGCGATTTCCAGCAGGTATTTCGCGTTGAACCCGATTTCGAGCCGTTCGTCGCCATAGGCGACGGCCAGTTCCTCTTCGGCGGCGCCGCTGTCGGGGGCGTTGACCGACAGGACGAGCCGATCCTCGTCCAGCGTGAGTTTCACCGCGCGCGAGCGTTCCGAGCTGACGGTCGCCACACGATCCACGGCCTTCGCGAACTCGGCGGCGTCCACTTCCAGCTTGCGGGTGTTTCCCTGCGGGATCACGCGGGTATAGTCGGGGAAGGTGCCGTCGATCACCTTGGAGGTCAGCGTGATGTCGGGCGTGGCAAAGCGCACCTTGGTTTCCGACACCGAGACCGCGATCTGCATGTCGTCGTCCTCGAGCAGCTTGCGCAGCTCGCCCACCGTCTTGCGCGGCACGATCACGCCGGGCATGTCCTCGGCGCCGGCGGGCAGGTCGGCATCGACCCGCGCCAGACGGTGCCCGTCGGTGGCCACGCAGCGCAGCACCTGGCCGCCATCGGCATCGGCCACGTGCATGTAGACACCGTTCAGGTAATAGCGTGTCTCTTCGGTCGAGATCGCGAATTTCGACTTGTCGAACAGCCGCCGCAGCACCGGCGCCGGGGCGCTGAAATTGCTGCTGTATTCCGACGAGGCCATCACGGGGAAGTCCTCTTTCGGCAGGGTGGCCAGGTTGAAGTTCGAGCGCCCGGCCTCGACCGTCAGGCGACCCGCGGCGCTGTCATCGGTGAGGGTGACAAGCGCGCCATCGGGCAGCTTGCGGACGATCTCGTGCAGGGTCACGGCGCTGACGGTCGTGGCGCCGGCGCGCTCCACCTGGGCCGGGGCCTTGTCCACCACCTCGATATCCAGGTCGGTGGCGCGGAACATCACGTCATTCCCCTCGGCCTCGATCAGCACGTTGGCGAGGATCGGGATGGTGTTGCGCCGCTCGACCACGGATTGCGCCTGCGACACGGCCTTGAGCAGCGTGGCGCGTTCGATGCTGAGTTTCATACCCTGGCTCCCTGAATATGGGTTCCGGCCGCGCGCCGGGAGGGGCACGTTAGCAACTTCCCCTTGCGGCTCAAGCCTTTTGTGGCGTTTTGGGTGACAATCCGTCAGGGGTCAAGACCGGCCCCACGGGATGCGGGACCGGTGTTGCAGACGGGAATCGGCCGGATCAGCCCTCGAGCGTGCGGCGCAGGATTTCCAGATCGTCGGCGATCTGTGCATCCTGGGCCTGAAGCTCCTCGATGCGGCGGACGCCATGCATGACGGTGGTGTGATCGCGGCCGCCGAAGCGGCGCCCGATTTCGGGCAGCGAGCGGCTGGTCATCTGCTTGCACAGATACATCGCCACCTGGCGCGGGCGGGCGAAGGCGCGCAGGCGTTTCGGGCCGATCATGTCGCTGAGGCGGATGTTGAAATGGTCCGCCACCTGGCGCTGGATTTCCTCGACGCTGACCTTGCGTTCCGAGGCGCGCAGCACGTCGGCCAGGCAATCCTGGGTCAGTTCCAGCGTGATCTCGTGCCCGACCAGCGAGGCGAAGGCAAAAAGCCGGGTCAACGCGCCTTCGAGAACGCGGACATTGGTGCTGATCCGGTGGGCGAGGAATTCCAGCACGCCGTCGGCCAGCTTCAGGTCGGGATACTGGCGGGCGTAGTGTTCGGATTTCGACTGCAGGATCCCGAGGCGCAGTTCGTAATCGGTCGGATGCAGATCCACCACGAGGCCGCATTGCAGGCGCGACTTGATGCGGTCCTCGAGGTTCTCGATCTCGCCGGGCGCGCGGTCGCCGGATATGACGATCTGCTTGTTCTGGTCCACCAAGGCGTTGAACGTGTGGAAGAATTCCTCTTGCGTGCTTTCCTTGCCGGCGATGAATTGCACGTCATCGACCATCAGCACATCGACCGAGCGGAACATCTCCTTGAAGTCCATCATCTTGCGGTCGCGCAGGGCCTGCACGAAGCGATACATGAACTGTTCGGCCGAGAGGTAAAGCACGTTGAGATCCGGGCGGCGCTGCCGCAGCTCCCAGGCGATGGCGTGCATCAGGTGCGTCTTGCCCAGGCCGACGCCGCCATAGAGAAACAGCGGGTTGAAGGTGACGGGGCCACCTTCGGCCACGCGCTTGGCGGCGGCATGGGCCAGCTCGTTGGGCTTGCCGACGACGAAGGTGTCGAAGGTGAAACGTTCGTCCAGCGGCGCGGTGTTCAGGCGGATGTCGTTGTCGCCCTCCGACGCGCCAGCGGCAGCCGACTCGCCGTTTTCGGGCCGTGCCACGGGTGTGGGCGCCGCGCCGGCCGGCTTGCGCCCGGCATTGCAATTGGCGGCGACCTTGAATTGGACCCGGCGGATGTCGGGTTCGATCGAATTGACCTGGTAGAGGATCAGGTCGCCGAAATTCTGCGAGACGTAATTGCCCAGGAAGCTGGTGGGCACGCTGAAGGTCGCGACGCCGTCATTCACATCCGAAAGCTCAAGGGGTTCGATCCAGTTGGTATAGTTGTTCTTGCCGACCGTCTTCAGAAGTTCCTGCTTGAGTTGGCCCCATTGTTCCTGCGTCATTCTTCCCCCGTCTCACATATCGCTCGGACGCGCTTTACCGCTTCATACAGTGATCCGATGCCCACGGAGACAGGTGCAGGCAAAACCGGGCCATGCGACCGCACACGTGCCGTCGCTGCCTGGTCCTGCCGGACCTTTATGACGAATGATCGCAAAGCACCGTGGAGCGCGGACACACTGTTCCACGGCACGGAGCCTTACGTGTCGTCTTGTCGGACCAAGCACAATTGGCGCGAGCCAAACGCTGGACACCTACCCCCGATTGTCCGCGTTTCCGTGCTGTCTGTCCCCCCAAGCATGAATCGCCTGCTGAAGCTACCAAGACCGCGCGGGGCACGGCAACTGAAACTCGCGCTTGACATGACGTTTCCGTGAAAAGAATCCCCGGCCCGGGCATCGCCCGCCACAACGCGAAAAAGGCGCCGGTGGGACCGACGCCTTTTGCTTCAATACTTTAAGGCCGAAACGGCTTAGCCGAGCGACTTCACGCGGGCCGCGAGGCGCGACATCTTGCGGGCGGCGGTGTTCTTGTGGAAGACGCCCTTGGTGACGCCGCGCATCAGTTCGGGCTGGGCGGCGCGCAGGGCGGCCTGGGCCGCGTCCTTGTCGCCCGAGGCGATCGCCTCTTCGACCTTGCGGAGATAGGTGCGGATGCGCGAGCGGCGGGCCTTGTTGACGGCCAGACGGCGCTCGTTCTGGCGGGCGCGTTTCTTGGACTGGGGCGTATTTGCCATTTGAATCAGACCTCTGTCAGGTTTGCGTTGTGTCAGTTCTGCGCGGGACAAACCCGAACGGGCGACGGATCGACCGGAGGTGATTCTAGCCAGAGCGGGCTGCACGCGCATGTATGGCGGTGGCGTATAGCCAAAAATCCCGGCTTTGCAAACCCGAAACTGTTAAGCATTCGGGCGAATCGGCGGATCGGCCTTGTTAACAAGGCCAGGGCCGGGTCGGTTTTACGTCGGTATCGCGTCGGTATTCGCCACCGACAGGCCAGAGGTTAACAGGGCGCACGCTCAGCGGCGGCGC